>JAITHZ010000324.1 GCA_031279795.1 Bacteroidales bacterium | reverse complement strand
TTTTTTACGCAGGCAAAGCCTGCAATCATAGACCGGACGAGGCACAGCCTCGCCCGAACCGACAGATACGAATTAATTAAAAATTACGAATTACGAAACCTTGCAAGTCCTCGTAATTCATAATTCATAATTCGTAATTGTTAAATCCGACTGTTGGTTGACTGAAGTTGAATTTAATTGATTTTTTATAATGTTAAGTAAAATTACCCAACTAACCAACCACCACCAACAATTTTTATTTGACAGAAATTCAATAACCAGGATTCTGTCCTATTCCCAAGTCGTTTTCATTCAATCCTTTTGGTATCGGGAAACGGTATAATTTGCCGGTCACATTATCGGTTTTTGCATGCAAGTGTTTGTAAATTTTTGCAAAAAATGGATAATTGGTTTTTACACCATCCGTACCATCGTTTTCGGGACCGAAGCTGGCGACTTGAGATGCTACCGTCTTGTAATCACCCTTGTAATATTCAAATGTCGGGGTAACATCCAGCACCGTTTTCACCAGTTTGCGCCAGCGCGTAAGATTTACCCAGTGACGCTGTTCAAAGTAAAGCTCAAGATACCATTCATTTTCGAGTTGTTCCTGCGTAAGAGATGAATACGTGTTCAACCCAGCTCTCTGGCGTAACTGATTGATAACCTGCACCGCTTCAGATTTTTTGTCAAGATAAAACAACGCTTCGGCTTTTATCAGCAACACTTCCGCCAACCGAATTTCGATGCGATTGATGTTATTCGGCTGTCCGGCTGACGTTCCCGGAGCAACGTTGTACAAATCCGCATTGCGGTGAATAAATTTTGCATTGCGCGGCGAAGTTACAGGATAAACATAATCATAGCGTTTATAATCTTCAGCTTTTGTGGCAGAGCCGGTTGTCACCCTTTCGTCTCCGTTGTAGAGATATGTGATAATCGAATAGTCTTTGCGTTTGTCACTGTTGCTGAAACGGTTCAAGATCGTAACGTCGGCCGGCCCGATATGATTGTCAGTGTAGAGTTCAAACCGGAAGGTAAACGGACAGTGCGTCTGGTGATTTCCCTGTGCATCGCCGTTGTTGTCGCCATCGTGATGAATGGTAAAAATATGTTCCACCGAACGGTTTTCGGCTCTTACACCCCACAGATTCCCATAGTCGGTTTCGAGCTGGTAGTTGCCACTTTCGATAACTTTGTTGGCATATTCGACGGCTTTGTTCAGCTTATCCCTGTCCCAGACAGGCGCTGCGGGGTCGGATTTGCTGGTTGCTATTGCAGCAACTTCAGTTTGAGACAATGGTTTACTGGCCCACTGCAAGTAAGTGCGTGATAAAATGGCATTTGCAGCGCCCTTGCTCGGATTTGAACGAATCTGGTCGAATGCTGGCAGTGCGGCTTCTGCATCTGTCAAATCCTTGACAATCTGGTTATACACTTCGTCAATCGTCTTGCGTCCTGTCCGCTCGGCAGCCGAAGCATTTGTAGTCAAAATCAGCGGTACTTCACCCCAGAGATTTGTGAGATAGAGGTAATTGAGGCCGCGCACAAATTTCGCCCTTGCCTTCGCCAAGTCGATTGCCTGCTGCGACAAGTTTGCGGAGGCATAACTCGAATCAGATTTTTCAATTGTGCGGTTTGCCTCGCCAATACTCACATACAGGTAATTGAAAATTTTGGTTGGATACCAGTTGTTTACATCGGTTTCGAACAGGCTTACGAGCGGCCCGTCTGCATCGTCAGCGCCTTCGAAACTGATGGTGTTTTCGGTTGCCGATTCCAGCAAAAATGAATAAGACGAACTTAGCCGCTGCAATGGCGGATAAATCGCATTGGCGCTTGCCAGCGCTTCCTGGTCAGTTTGCCACGTGGATTTGCCTGAAATCACATTTTTGCCACCGTCGGAACCATCGTCGCAAGACACGAGTGCGACACTGCTTGTTATGGCTACTGTAGCCAATACACTAAAAAAATTACTTTTCATACTTCTTAAAAATTTGATTTATTTGTTAAAGATAATTGTTAGCTAAAGATAGAATGATGGACAAGAAGTCTTTCATTCGTCTTTCTTTCTTATTTATTTATGTTAATTATGTTAATAGAGAATTTATAACTCAACATTGAGCCCCACTGAAAATGATCTTGCTGCGGGATATGTACCTAAATCAATGCCCTTTGCAATTTCGGGATCATATCCTTTGAAGGCGGTCAGGGTAAACAGGTTTTGCGCTGTCGCGAATATTCGGACATTAAAAGGCAGTCCCTTGCCATTGAATCGGAATGTATATCCGAGCGTTACGGTTTTCAGTCTCAGATACGAAGCGTCTTCGATGTAGCGGCTGTCCAATTCCGATGAGAGTGGCACATCGGTAATGCGCGGCACGCTGTTGGATGGATTTTCGGGCGTCCATGCGTCCAGCAGCACAGCCGAAGCATTGTAGGCGTCGTTAGGACTTTCGAGATAGCGGCGCAGTTTGTTGTAAACTTTTCCGCCCTGCGCACCCTGAAACAGCAAAAATAAATCGAAATTACTGTAGCTAAGCGACGAAGAAAGTCCGTAAATAATATTTGGCTGCTTACTGCCCAATACCGTCCGGTCGTGTTTGTCAATATGATTATCGCTGAGGTTATCTTTAAACTTTGGGTCGCCAGCCTGCGGTTCCGTGTAGGCAGGAGTTGATGGCAGCGATGCAAGGTCGTCGCCGGTTTGTACCACGCCGTCAAATTCCAGCCCGAAAAAAGAGCCAAGCGGTTCGCCAACCCGCAGAATTTCGTCGCCAATGATTCGTTCTGCGACATCGCCTTCAAGTTTTGTAATTCGATTGATGTTTCGGGAAATATTGGCGTCCAAATTCCAGTGAAAATTTTTGCGGTTGATAAGAACTCCGCCAATCGAAAATTCTATTCCCCTGTTTACAACATTTCCGGCATTTATCAACTGATTATCTTCCTCGCCCAGTTGCGGCGGAACAAGGAGCAGCAAATCGGATGTTTTTTTGTAATACAAATCTATTGTACTTTTGATTCGATTGTTGCATATTCCAATATCCAGGCCGATGTTGTGTTGTTCGGTAGTTTCCCATTTCAGCTCATCGTTGCCTGCGTTGCTCTGTCGATAGGCAGCTTCGCCGTTGTAACGAATGGCTTCGAGCGTTTGCAGGTATTCGTAGTCGCCGATTTCTGTATTTCCGACTTTACCCGTGCTCAACCGCAGCTTGAGATTGCTGATTGTAGAAACATTTTTCAGAAAATCTTCTTCATTTATATTCCACGACAGGCCGATGGAAGGAAAAATTCCCCATTTATGGCCTTGTGCGAAACGAGTAGAATAATCGCTGCGAAAATTGGCTGTTAAATGATATTTCTGTAGCAATGAATAATTTACTCTGGCAAGAATGGAATACAGCTTGCTTTCGCTTGCGCCGCTGAAAATGGGTTGTTTACTGTAGGGTGTGCCATCTTGCAGATTCTTTACGCCAAGCACTTCGTTGGTAAAACCGGCGCTTTGTGTGGTTACAAAGGCTATGTGTGAATTCTCGTACGTAAACCCAGCCAATGCATCAACATGTTGGTAATCACTGAACTGTTTTGTGTAAGTAGCCGTAACTTCAATCAGTGAAATTTCGGTTCGTTTGTTTCCGATGCCTCCGATGCCATCGGGTTCCAAGCCTATTGCGGTATATGTTGGCGAGAAATAGTTTTGCGTCGTATGACTGATGTTTGCGCCAGCATTGAGCTTCAGCGTCAATTCCTTAACGGGATTGAACCGCGCATGGAAATTTCCCAGAAAAACGGTGTTGATGGTTTGCACCGTACTGTTTTTGAGGTCAGATACAGGATTGGCCGTCGTTTCGCCTTCACGCAGGTAGGCATATTCAAATGGATTGTTGTAATTGTAGTTGCCATCATTGCCATAAATCGGAACAACAGACGGAATATAAAGCGCATAGACGAGCGAATTGGCAATGCCTTTTGAAAAAGGCGAACTGTTGTAGTTTACGCCTTCGAAAGTAGTCAGACTGTTTTGCTGGCTTTTGCTGGCCGTAATGGTTACACCTGTTGAAAAATTGTCAAACAGTTTATGGTCAAAATTAATGCGTCCAACGAAACGTTCAAAGCCCGAATTAAGCACAATACCTTTTTGATTCAGATAACTTCCGGACAGAAAATACTGCGTTTGCTCGTTGCCACCGCCAACAGACAGGGAATGATTTTGTGAAAAACCTGTTTGCAGAACGGCGCTTTGCCAGTCGTAACCAGCTCCGAGATTTTTAATCTCCTCATCGCTTAAACCCGGCTTGTTCAGGAAATAATCTTTCTGCATCCGCGCCCATTCGCTGGCGTTGAGCAGTTTCAGCTTTTTTGCCGACCTGCTCCATCCCGACGAATATTGATAATTGATAGCGTTGCTGTTCTTTTTCCCTTTTTTTGTAGTAATCAAAACAACACCGTTCGAGCCACGCGAACCATAAATCGCCGTCGCCGATACGTCTTTCAGAACTTCAATTGAGGCAATATCCGAAGGATTAAGCAAATTGAGAGGATTCGACTCGCCCTCAATGCTGCCAAGTCCAGTTTTGGTAGAAGTATTGTCACTGAAAAATAAAAAACCGTCAATCACGTACAACGGATCATTGCTGGCGTTGATGGAATTTCCGCCACGAATGCGGATGCTTGCCGGAGCTCCTGGCTGCCCCGAACTTTGCGTTACGTTAACTCCCGCAATAGCTCCACCGAGCAGCACATCTACCGACGGCGACACATTGTAGTTCAGAATCGCCTTCGATACCGATGCGACAGCTCCGGTCAGCTCCTTCCGTCTCTGCGTACCGTAACCGACTACTACCACTTCGTCCAGCAGTCCACCCTCCTCACTTAGCAAAACAGTGAGCGGTAATTCAGATACAGAACGTATAGTTCGCTGAAATGTTTC
>JAITHZ010000321.1 GCA_031279795.1 Bacteroidales bacterium | reverse complement strand
CCTCACTGCGGAACCAGAACAAAGATACTCAATTCTTTCGGTTTTCTGAATTTTTAACTAATGCAGCCATAATTTTTCTTTCCAATGCTTCGGCCAGTTCGGGGTTATCTTTAATCATTTGTTTTGCGGCGTCGCGGCCTTGTCCCAGTTTGGTGTCTTCGTAGCTGTACCACGAGCCGCTTTTTTTGATGATGCCGTGTTCGACGCCCAAATCAACGATTTCGCCCGACAGGGAAATACCTTCGCCGAACATAATGTCAAATTCGGCTTTTCGGAAAGGTGGCGCCAGTTTGTTTTTTACAACTTTCACTCTCGTCTGGTTACCAATTACTTCTTCGCCGTCTTTTAACGGCCCGGTGCGCCGAATGTCCAGCCGCACAGAAGCATAGAACTTCAAGGCATTTCCTCCGGTAGTTGTTTCGGGACTGCCGAACATAACGCCAATTTTATCACGTAACTGGTTGATAAATACACACGTAGTATTTGATTTATTGATAGCTGCGGTCAGTTTTCGCAAGGCTTGCGACATGAGGCGCGCCTGCAGTCCCATTTTGGAATCACCCATGTCTCCTTCCAGTTCGGCTTTTGGGGTAAGTGCGGCTACTGAGTCAATTACCACAATATCAATTGCATACGAACGAATCAGTTGTTCGGCAATTTCCAGAGCCTGTTCGCCGCTGTCGGGTTGGGAAATATAAAGGTTTTGCACATCCACGCCCAGCTTTTCGGCGTAAAAGCGGTCGAAAGCGTGTTCCGCATCAATGATGGCAGCCACTCCGCCGGCTTTTTGTGCTTCGGCGATGGCGTGTATTGCCAGCGTTGTTTTTCCCGACGATTCGGGGCCGAAGATTTCAATCACCCTGCCACGCGGGTATCCGCCAACACCCAGCGCGGCATTCAATCCGATAGAACCGCTTGATATGATGGGAACTTCCTCTACTTTGTCGTCGCCCATTTTCATGATTGCGCCCTTGCCGTAGGCTTTTTCAATTTTGTCCATTGCTGCCTGCAACGCTTTCAGTTTTTCGTTGACCGGCATTTGTTTCGCATTGGTTGATTCTTTTTCTTTTTCTTTTTCTGCCATAGTTTTTTTCTTTTTGGATAATATGAAATCATTTTCTTAATCGAACAGAGTTTGCTGCGTCACATATTTATTTCTACCCAAATGTTTGAAAGCCAAATCAGTGACTTCTCTTCCGCGGGGGGTTCGCTTGATGAATCCTTCCTTGATAAGAAATGGTTCGTAAACTTCTTCTATTGTGCCGGCATCTTCGCCCAATGCGGTTGCAATGGTGGTTATGCCGACTGGTCCGCCTTTGAATTTGTCGATGATTATTGACAAAATCTTGTTGTCTATTTCATCCAGTCCGTATTTGTCAATGTTCAGCGCTTCAAGGGCATAACGGGCAATATCTGTGTCAATAATTCCGTTACCCTTCACCTGGGCGAAATCGCGTACACGGCGCAGAAGCGCATTAGCAATACGTGGAGTTCCTCTGCTGCGTGAGGCAATTTCCGTAGCGGCTTCGTTTGAGCAGGGTGTTTTCAGGATAACGGATGAACGTAAAATAATTTTGGTCAGAACACTGCTATCGTAATATTCAAGATGACAATTGATGCCAAAACGTGCGCGCAATGGACTGGTTAACAATCCGCTACGTGTTGTGGCTCCTACTAAGGTAAATGGATTCAGTTCGATTTGTATAGATCGGGCGCTGGGGCCTTTGTCGATCATAATATCAATGCGGTAATCCTCCATTGCAGAATACAGATATTCCTCTACTACAGGACTTAGCCGGTGGATTTCGTCAATGAAAAGCACATCGTTTTTTTCCAGTCCTGTGAGTATTCCGGCCAAATCTCCAGGCTTGTCCAAAACCGGTCCGGAGGTGATTTTAAATCCCACGCCCAATTCGTTGGCGATGATGCTGGAAAGTGTTGTTTTCCCCAAACCTGGCGGTCCGTGCAGCAGGACATGATCTAACGGTTCTTTTCGCATGTTGGCGGCAGTGACAAAAATGTGCAGATTTTCCACAATTTTTTCCTGCCCGCTGAAATCACCGAATCTCAGCGGGCGTAATGCTTTTTCAAATTCCCGTTCGGTCTCGTTCAACTGTTGATTCCTTATATCAAAACTATCGTCGTTCATCATTTTTTTAATGGGCAAAGATACGTACAATTCAACAAATACGAAAAACAATTTTGCAGATAATTTAAATCAGCAGGAACAAAAATTATATTGTGAGTTTAATTTTCAGAACGTTGGGTTTAACAGCGTATTTATTTACGAAAATTAAACTTGATTTCTCGTTCATTTTCCCTTTTTTATATTAATTTTGCTGCATAAATTTTTAATTTATGATGAAGGTATTTGAAATAACTAACATTCTTATTATTAAATATTTGTTTTGCAGGATAATTCCATTTTTTTTGTTTAGTGGATGTTTTTTTTCATGCGTTCCGGAAGACAAATACGATACTTCTCCGCAAACTAATTTCGATGCGTTGTGGAAAATACTTGATGAACGTTATTGTTTTTTTGAAACAAAAGGAGTGGACTGGCAGGCTGTTTATCGGAAATATCAACAGCATATTCGCACGAACATGTCCGACGAAGCCTTGTTTGACGTGCTGGCCACCATGCTGGCAGAGCTTAAGGACGGGCATGTCAATCTGAGTACTCCGTTTAATATTGCCCGCTATCACGAGTGGTATTCCGGTTTTCCCGATAATTTCGATGCAAAAATACAGCGCGCCTATCTTGGCAACGACTACAACATGGCGAGCGGCATGCGATACCGAATTTTGGATGACAACGTTGGCTACCTTTATTGTGGGGATTTTTCGAATGTTATCGGGGCAGGAAATGTGGATTGGATGATTTACACTTTCTCCATTTGCAGAGGCATGATTATAGATGTGCGCAACAACGGCGGCGGATTGCTCTCAAATGTCGAAACGCTGGCCTCGCGCTATACCAACAAACGGATTCTGACCGGATACACGCGCTACAAAACAGGTAAAGGACATGACGACTTTTCTGCACCTCAGGCGCGTTACCTTGAGCCGGCCAGCCGCATCCGTTTTCAGAAGCCGGTTGTTGTTTTAACCAACCGACACTGTTTCAGCGCTACCAATGAGTTTGTCAATGTCATGCACCT
>JAITHZ010000302.1 GCA_031279795.1 Bacteroidales bacterium | reverse complement strand
CATTTTCAATCAGATTGGCGGCATCCATCAAATCTTCGTCAATGGTGATGCTACCGATATAGTTCAGGTTGTCTTCTGTAATGCTAACCCTGTGTATTTTGGATTTTACAATATCTACGAGCATGGTGGGGTGGCATTTTTAAGTGTTTTTTGTTTACGATATGTTATGTTGTCTATCAAACGCACTTCGCCGCAGAAAACGGCAGTGCATCCTACAATATAGTCTGCTTCATTCCAGTCAGTTACAGGCTGTAGTGTATTACCGTTCACGATATCGAAATATTCGACGCGCAACGAAGGTTCGGCGTTTATTTCTTCAGTGACGAAGGCAATGGTTTCTCCAACTGTTTTGGAGCTGACGAGGGCGTAGCTTTTTGTTAATGTTTGAGATATTTTTGTAGCAATCTGGCGCTGTTTGATGGTCAGGCGGGCATTTCGGCTGCTTAGCGCCAGTCCTTCGGATTCGCGTACGATTGGGCAGCCAACTATTTCGACCGGACAGTTCTGCTGTTGAACCAGTGCGCGGATAATGGCCAGTTGCTGAAAGTCTTTTTCGCCAAAAAAAGCCTTGTCTGGCGATGCTGCCTGAAACAGTTTGCTGACAATCTGCGCTACGCCGTTGAAGTGTCCTGGACGGAAACGTCCTTCCATCACCTTGTCGAGCATGCCGAAATCAAAAGTCCGCGTATCGGGTGCAGGGTACATTTCCTGTTCCGACGGAGCAAAAAGAATATCGCAGCAGGCTTCTTTCAGCATGACGCTGTCGTCTTTGAATTTTTTCGGATAAGAGGCGTAATCCATCTGGTCGTTAAACTGTGTTGGATTGACAAAGATGCTGACTATACAGCAATCCGTTTCGGTGCGGCATTTTTCGACCAGCGAAATATGCCCGCGATGCAGTGCGCCCATTGTAGGAACCAATCCGATGGTTTTTCCGTTTTGTTTCCATGCGGCGATTTCCTGTTGTAAGATGGCAATGGCATGTACAACTATCATTTTGTTGCTTTTTCTTTTAATAAAGCGATGTCCAATACTTCTCGAATATCGTTTACATAATGAAATTTTAATCCCTTTATGTAAATATCTTTAATTTCACCAATATCCTTGCGATTTTCTTCGGAAAGGATAATTTCCTTTATTCCGGCGCGTTTTGCAGCCAGTATTTTTTCTTTTATTCCGCCAACTGGCAGTACTTTTCCACGCAGGGTGATTTCGCCAGTCATGGCCAAGTGCTTTTTGACTTTTCGCTGCAGGAATGTCGAAACGAGCGATGTAGCCATTGTGATTCCGGCAGATGGTCCGTCTTTCGGGATGGCTCCTTCGGGAACGTGAATGTGGACATTTCGATTTTCCAGCAATTCGTTTTTGATACCGAGTTTTTCGGCATGCGCCTTGATGTATTCCAGCGCGAGGATAGCCGATTCTTTCATGACATCGCCCAGATTGCCAGTGAGGGTAAGTTTAGTATCTTTTCCGTTACTGAGGCTGGATTCGACATAGAGAATTTCGCCGCCGACAGCCGTCCATGCCAATCCGGTGACAACGCCGGCATAGCTGTTGCCTTCGTATTTATCGTTTGTATATTCGGGTATTCCGAGATATGTATTCAGGTTTTCGGGCAAAAGCACGGGCAGGATTTTTTCTTCCGAACCGATTTTCAAGGCCAGGCGTCGCATGATTTTTGCAATTTTTTTGTCCAGTTCCCGCACACCTGATTCGCGTGTATAGCTTTCGATAATGCGCTGAATTGTTTCGCGAGGTATTTCGATGGTTGCTGGGGGAATGCCGTGGTTTTCCAGTTCTTTTGGAATCAGGTAACTGCAAGCTATTTCTATTTTTTCTTCCAGCAGATAGCCGCTGACTTCAATCAATTCCATGCGGTCGAGCAACGGTTGGGAGATGTTGTTAAGCGTGTTGGCGGTGGCGATAAACATGACGTGCGACAAGTCGAAATCTATATCCAGATAATTATCATGGAAAGCGCTGTTTTGCTCAGGGTCAAGTACTTCGAGCAAAGCCGAAGCAGGGTCTCCCTTGAAGTCGTTTCCCACTTTGTCGATTTCGTCCAGGATAAATACGGGATTGGAAGAACCGGCTTTTTTGAGGCTTTGAATGATGCGTCCGGGCATGGCGCCTATATAGGTTTTGCGATGGCCGCGAATTTCCGCCTCGTCGTGAAGCCCCCCCAAGGAAATACGTACATATTTTCGTTTGAGAGCGTTAGCTACGGATTTTCCCAACGATGTTTTCCCAACGCCCGGAGGTCCATACAGGCACAAAATTGGCGATTTCAGATCGCCTTTCAATTTGAGTACCGCCAGATGTTCAATGATGCGTTCCTTCACTTTTTCCAGGCCATAATGGTCGTTATCAAGTTCTGTCTGAACATTTTTCAGGTTCAGATTATCTTGGGTATATTCGTTCCATGGCAAGGATATAATTGTTTGCATGTATTGCATCTGAACGGAATAATCGGGCGACTGGGCATTCAACTGTTCCAGTTTTTTCAATTCTTTTTCAAAGATGGCAGCAACGTTTTTGTTCCATTTCTTCTTTTTAGCTTTTTTTCTCATTTCTTCTACATCCTGTTCCTGCGCTGTTCCGCCCAGTTCGTTCTGAATGGTTTTCAGCTGCTGTTGCAGGAAATATTCCCGCTGCTGCTGGTTGATATCTTTACGCGCCTTGTTCTGTATGGTGGTGCGGATTTCAACCAGCTGCGTTTCATGGCTTAATGTGCGCAGCAGCATTTGTCCGCGTTCTTTGGGGTTGTCGATATTCAACATGGTTATTTTTTCTTCCACATTGATTGGGAAATTGCAGGCGATAAAATTGAGCAGGTAATGCGGGTCAGAAATATTTTTTATCGTAAAGATTATGTCAAGCGGAATATCGCCGAACATTCTCAGCATGTTGCTGGCCGAATCGCGAATAGCGCCCACCAGTGTATAAAATTCGAGGTCTTCCTTTGGTGCGTACGATTCGTCAATCAGTTTAAATTTTGCCGTCATATAGGGAGAATTTCTCACTATCTTTTTCACGTCGAATCGTTTTTTGCCGTGCAGGATGACAGTAGAAGTCTGGTCGGGCATTTCAAGAATCCTTACAATCTGTGCAATGGAACCACGCGGATGCATGTCGGCCAGTCCGGGTTCATCCAAATTAGCATCTTTTTGGGTAAGCGCCCCGATGTATTCAGTTTTTTGAAAAGCCTCCCGTACTAAACGCATTGACTTTTTGCGTGTAATATTTACTGGTATTGTCACGCCGGGGAAAAGTACAGCGTTTTTCAGCGGCAGAATTGGAATTGTAGCATCAGCGTCGATGGAAAAATTACTGTCTTCCACCACATCGTCAATATCGGTAATGATTGGTAAGACAATGCTTTGGCTGCCATCTCCGGTTTCGTAATAATTAGTTTCCGAATAAAGTTTCATGTAATCAGTTGTTTATAATATCCCAACTATTTTTGATAGTAAATAGTAAAAAAACGGTGCAAAGGTAATCATTCTTTATCGTTGTTCCCATTTTCTGATAATTTTAATTTTAATTTTTCATGGTTGTTTTTCACAGCAGCTCTTGAAGTCTCAACCAGCCTGTCGTTTTTTACATTTTGTAAATGAAGAACAGACAATGTGTTAATTAAGAAAAAGCAAAGTATGTTAGCAAAACCCAAGCTCATGATATCGCTGGAATTAAAAAAAACGGACAGGTGTTAAATGTTGCCATTTTTTTGTCAGTTTAAATCAACATGTCTATATTTGCAGGTCAAAATCGAAAAATAATCAAAAAAATACGTTTATGATAAAACAATTTACAGTTCAGTTAGCAATATGGGGGCTTATAGGCCTTTTTTCGGTATGTGCTCAAAACGCCAAACAACGAGTCGATAAACCGTTGTCATTCATTGGGACAGGCGACATCATGCTGGGTTCGAACTATCCTTCGGACGCCAAATTGCCGGTTCACGACGGCAAAGAGTTGCTGCGGAATGTAAAGGACATTTTGCGCGACGCCGATGTTACCTTCGGAAATTTGGAAGGTTGCATTTTAGATAAAGGCGGATACGCCAAATCGTGCAAGAGCGGATGTTATTTTTTCAGGATGCCCAACCGCTACGTAAATTATTTGGTTGACGCCGGTTATGACCTGATTAATATAGCCAATAACCACAACGGCGATTTTGGCGCTCCCGGACGGGAAAATACCGTTAAAGTTCTGAAAGAAGCAGGATTGCATTATGCAGGACTGGAAGGCGTATGCGAGACGTCAGTTTTTGAAAAGGATGGCATAAAATATGGATTTTGCGGCTTTGCGCCCAATTCGGGAACAGTACGCATCACCGACCTGGCCAAAGCAAAACGTCTTGTAGCGGAACTGGATGCTTCGTGCGACATTGTGATCGTTTCGTTTCATGGCGGAGCAGAAGGCAAAGCACACAACCGTGTGACACGGCAAACGGAAACTTTTTTTGGCGAAAATCGGGGCAATGTCTATGAATTTGCACATGCAGTAATCGACGCTGGCGCTGACGTGGTTTTCGGTCACGGCCCGCATGTGGTTCGCGCCGCCGAAGTGTACAAAGACCGTTTTATCAGCTACAGTTTGGGAAACTTTTGCACATCAGGCGATTTCAGCATCAGCGGAATCAGTGGCTATGCGCCGATAGTGAAAGTATTTACGGACAAAGACGGAAAATTCGTTCGCGGACAAATTTTTTCTTACTTGCAAAAAGACAAAACCGGTCCTGTGCCAGATCCAAGCCATTCGGCAGCAAAAGAAATTAAGCGACTGACAGAACTGGATTTTCCGCAAACAGACTTGGCCATATCGGACGATGGAATGATTGAAAGGAAAAATAAAAAAACAGGACAGCTTGACATTCAAGATATAGATATAAACATAAATCCGCTTGATCCCAATCTTTCGGCTCAACATGAACAGGTTGCCGACAGTCTTCCGCAGACGCAAGATATTGTCAGTTATTCAAAACAGTTTCTGGGACGAGTTTACCAGCGTGGCGCAAAAGGCCCTGACGCATTCGACTGTTCAGGATTTACTTCATTTGTTTTCAAAAAATTCGGTTACCAGCTAAGCACAAGTTGCATTGCGCAGGTAAACGAAGGTCAGCGAATTGACGCCCAAAGGCTAAAACAGGGCGACTTGATTTTTTTCAAAGGCCGCAATCTCCAGTCTAGTCGTG
>JAITHZ010000286.1 GCA_031279795.1 Bacteroidales bacterium | reverse complement strand
ATTCTATAATATCATTTACTTCTGCATCAAAATCGAATAATAAATTGAATTGGTCTTGATAGTAGTAATAAACTTTACCTTGCTCCTGTTTGACGATATATGTCTCGCTTGCAACAGTTAAATTGTCATAGTATTGCCTTAAGACGCGACAACTGTTTCCTTCAACAATAGTATCTTTTTCGGAAATAATATGATTGAAATGATTTTCAGGACAACAACCAAAAGCGTAACTATAATGCCATTCTGCACCTACTGGCGCAAATGGGAGTATGTCCTCTTGCATAAATTCTACCCTGTTTATGCTATTTTGGAAAAAAACGGACATTGCCCAACTCTGCATAAAAACAGTAAAAATTAATATTCTTGCTTTCATTTGTTTTCATTGTTCGTTATAATTTCAACCAACAGCTAATCAGTTTCACTTATATTTCAAAAATTGATATTTATCCCAAAATTAAATGCACGGGTTTGCGGCATCAGGCCTCCGCGTTCGTCACGGTTGTCTGGGTCGATATATGGTTCTTCGGCCCAAAGGAAAAGATTTGTCCCGCTGACATACAGCCTTACGGACGTAAGGTAAATCTTTTTTATCAAACTCACGGGAAGCGAATAACCTAATTCGGCGTTTTTCAGGCGGAGGTAATTTCCGCTACCCATTTTGTATGTAGAACCCCACGATGCGCCTTGCGGCTCGTTATTTGCATAAGCGCCGTACAAGCGCACGTACTGTTCGTTGCCGGAAAGTTCGGGCGACCAGTAATACCAGTGTTTTTCAAACACATTGTCGTTGTTTGAGAAATGCCACATGATTTCCCAATTCTTATTGAACATCGAACGTCCAGATCCTTGAAACAACACATTGAAATCGAATCCTTTGAAATTCGCGCCCAAACTGACGCCGTACTGCAGTTCCGGTACCGTTCCGTATCCCTGACGGAAAGCGTCAGCTTCGTTAATTACGCCATCGTTGTTGAAATCAAGAAATTTCAAATCGCCTGGTTTTACTTCCGTGTTGCCGGGTAATTCCATCTGGTTGGGACTGTTGGCTATTTCTTCGTAGTCCTGAAAAATTCCGACGGCTTTGTACATACTTTGTACGCCAATGGAATATCCCGCCTGACGCTGATAGAGCAGCATGCCTTCGGGATCGTTGCGCTGAAGTACCTTATTCCGTGCAAACGACAGATTTCCTTTCAGATTATATGAAAAATCGGCGCCTATTTTTTTCCGGTGAGATAATTCAACCTCAAAACCACTGTTCTCAACAACGCCAAGATTTGCCGATTTAAACGAAGCGCCTACATACGAGGGGGTTATGGCAGCCATCCCGTCGGAGTCAATCAAAATGTTGTTGCGATATTCATAAAAATAGTCGAAGGTGAGACCTAACAAACCATTCCAGAAATCGGAGTCAAACCCGATGTTCGATTTGCGTCCCACTTCCCAACTGATGTTGGTATTGGCAATGCTTCCCATGCGTATGCCCGGATGCGACGTATCGCCGCTGCCAGTCTGAAGACCGGATACATTGTCATACGTTTGCAGGTAGATAAATCGCTGATCATGATAAGCCTGTTCATTGATATTCCCCGACAGTTTATCGTTGCCGACCCATCCGATGGAACCGCGTATTTTGAACAGGCTGATCTTGTTGGCCAGCCAGGATTCGCTGATAAATGCTTCGTTCGACAGCATCCAGCCAAAAGCGAATGCCGGAAAAAGTCCATAACGCTTGCCTTTCGGGAAATTTTCAGAACCGTTGTACCCCACATTGACTTCTGCAAAATAACGTTTGTCGAAATCGTAGGTTGCACGTCCAATCAATCCTTGACTGGCCATGTTGATGTATGTATTGATTGCGCGGTTGCTGCGGTTGGCAAGTAAAAGTCCCGACACGGAATGTTTGTCGAAAACTCGTTCGTACTCGAATCCTGCTTCAATGTACAGTTGTTGATCAAGGGACGAGTCTTCCCAGTCAAAATACAATGGCGAATTTTCTCCGATTGTACGGTAGGTGTTTCGCGTAAGATTATATTCGTAAGTTGCGTATGATTTATTCCACAATGCACTGTTATCGCCGACATTATCAAAGGCCAGCTGTCCGCGAACGGTCAGCCCTGGCGTGATGAAATCCAGCTTGTGTCGCACGTTCAATCCCATTTCGGCTACGCTTTTTGTATTTTTGTAAATACCGTCGTTTTGCAGTCTGGCCACAAGATTGTTCTGCTCGTCGCCATCACGACTTCCGAAAGAGCCGTTGGGATTAGTCACCGGATATTTCCGCCCGCTGGAGGCAAATGCACCGCGATAGATTGGCCAGCTGCCATACCATGCCGAACCGGGGTAGGTCCTTTTTTCAACGCGCGCGCCCAGATTAAACGACACCGCCAACTGCTTCGTAACGTCAAAATCCAGATTGGAACGAAAGTTGTAACGTGAAAAATTGGTATCGTCGTCAAAATTATAAAACCCGTTCTGGGTAAGGTATCCACCTGAAATAAAGTATTTTACGCGCTCTGTACCTCCACTGATGTTCACATTATACTGCTGCATGCTGGAATAGTCTTTCATGATCAAGCCTACCCAATCGACGTCGGGATACATGTACGGCGATGCATGGGTACGGTACTGCAGCATTTCGAGAGCGGTATAGGTATCGTTTCGACCTGCGGTATAATCGTTTGTATTTTTCAGAGCTGCCGACTGCCACGAATTTAACGGGTGAGGAATGCGTGTTGGTTCGGTAATGACGCCCTGAATTGATATGGAAACGGTTGGTTTGCCTGTTGTTCCGCGTTTGGTGGTAACAATGATAACGCCGTTTGCGCCCCGTATTCCGTAAACGGCAGTAGCCGACGCATCTTTCAGTACGTTGATCGACTGTATTTCATTCGGATCAATCTGGGCGATACTGCTTCGTTCAATACCGTCGACGATATAAATTGGCGTAGCATTGTTGAACGTTCCCAGTCCGCGAACATAGACCTCGGCTTCGTCTTTTCCCACTTCGCCCGAAGGCTGCACGATCTGTACTCCAGCTATTCTTCCGGCCAGCGTTTGTGTGATATTGCTTGCGGGAAGATTTGCCAGACTTTTGCCGCTAACTGAGGCTATTGCTCCAATTACTGACTCTTTTTTCTGCTTTCCGTAACCGACAACTACTACTTCTTCAATCTGTTGTGTATTTTCGCGAAGATTGACGTCAATGTGTGAACGTCCGTTAACTGCTATTTCTTCTGTAGCATAACCGATGTATGAAAATTGAAGCGTAATGTCTTTTTCCTGAATAAATGTTATTTCGTATTCTCCGTCGAGGTCGGTCACTGTGCCTTGC
>JAITHZ010000274.1 GCA_031279795.1 Bacteroidales bacterium | reverse complement strand
GCGGTATCACGTTCGGTCTTGAAATAGGATTTTAAACAAATTATTAAATTAAATATTTTATGAAAAATATAATAAATAAGACAATCATCGGCATAATGGTTATATCGGCCATTAGCTTGTCTTCGTGTGGCGACGATTTCCTTCACGAAGAAAAAACAACCGCTTACACCACACAATATTTTGAGACAGAAGAAGGCCTCACGGCTTTGGCTGCCTCTTTGTATGCCAATATCCGGTGGCATTTCGCCTATGAATGGGCTTATGGTATCACCTTGTATGGAGCGGACGAATTTACCAATGGTGCAGACTTGACGAGCGAAGTGTGGAATACGTACGATCTCCGGTTCAATGCAAGCAACCTTACAACAGAAATGGGTGCAGCCAATAAAAACTGTCCTCCGATTGACGGTTTGTGGAATGAAATGTACTTCGGTATTTCGTCGGCGAATCTTGTTATTGCGAATGCGAACAATATTACGAACGAAGATGCTCGCAAAAAATGTCTGGGAGAAGCCTATTTTTTGAGAGGTTACAATTATTACCGTTTGTTTGCTCAATATGGGGGCGTAGTTGTTCAAACTGTACCGGTAGCCGGCGTGGTAAGAAATTTCAAACGCTCGTCTGCCGAAGAAACATTGAATCAGGTGATTTCCGATTTAGAAAATGCATATAAACAGTTGCCTGTCGATAAATGGCGTGGAATCGGTACATGGACTAAATACACAGCGGCACATTTTTGGGCAAAAGCATTGCTATTCAGAGCTTCGGAACGAAACGACAGTTGGAATTCGACCTATAAAGAAACCGACTTGGCCAAATGTGTTTCTCTTTGCGACGAAGTTATTGCTGCTTGTCCGCTGGCAGACGATTATTGGGATGTATACGCCCGTTGGACAGGTATTGATTGCGCCAACGAAGGAATTCCTGAAATACTGATGTCGGCACAGCACAACGGGGAGTCTTCTACTATGGGACGTGATGGATACGGAAATCGTACGCATTCGTATTTTTCACCGCAGTTCAATACGTTCAGCGGAAATTGGGTAAGCCGAGGAGCTTTTATTGGCGGTCAGGATTTCCAGCGCTGTCGTCCTACAGAATACAATTATTCCACTTACGATAATGTAAATGATGCGCGTTTGTGGAAATCGTTTCGAACGGTATATGGTGTGAATAATATTCGCGATGAGGCTTTGAACAACTCTTTCGGCGACCAGGCCGTGAAATTGGGCGATCAGGGAATCATATTTATTTTGAATAAAAAAAGCGACACGCGATTCAACGGAGAACCTTACGGAAAATTCGGAAATAGCATAAAAGATAGCCCGAAACAGAGTACTTTCATTAATCCGGAAACCAATAAATGGGTGCCTTGCGCTTTCCCGCTCTATTTGGATGGTCAGTATGTCATAATAAATTACAACAGCAACGGCGATCTCAATAAATCGAATGTCTTCTGCGGACTGAATAAAACGCAAGACGGCACTCGTCCAGGCGAAACTTCAGACGCCAACCGAGACATAGTCATGGCGCGCACAGGCGAAACTTATCTTGTAAAAGCAGAAGCCCAAGTGCGTCAAGGCAAATATGGAGATGCAATCAACACTGTGAACCTGCTTCGTGCACGCGGGCAATGGAAAAATGGAGAAGATCGCGAATTATATGTCGACGGTTCTATTGCTTTTCCTTTAAGCAGTTCGTTGTATAAAAATAATACTTCGTACTCCAAAAACAACGCAACATTTAATTATCAGGATTGGTGGAAAAATTCGAATCCCGGATATAACAACGGCGAACTGAAAGACGCTGCAGGAAATGTGTATATGTGCAAGAATACATATTATCTTTCTACGGGGATTGCGAAAACTACCGATGCCAGCTCATTACAAATCAGTAGTCCAGCTGCGCTTCCTGCCGAAGATGAGGCAATTCTTGCTGCGCTTGGCGTTTCGGGTGATTACGACCGTATGTTGAATTTCATTTTCAATGAACGAACCCGCGAACTGAACGGTGAATGGAATCGTTGGGAGGAACTGAGCCGCGCCGGATTGCTGATTAAGCGTGCAAAAGCATTTAATCCACAGGCTGCTCCGAACATTCAGGAAAAACATATTCTTCGTCCGATTCCGCAAACCTTTCTTGACGGTATGACAACTGATGACGGACTTCCGCTTTCCGCCGAAGAAAAACAGGCTCTTCAAAATCCTGGATACTAACTTTTTTAGGTTTATACCCGCAAGGCGCAACGAAAACCGTTGCGCCATTGCTCCTAAAAAAAAAACGAAAATTAACATTACGCTTGGCGTATTTATTCTTTTTTACCTTATATCATAAGATTACTTTCCATTATTTTGTTTGTTTTTATTTACTTATTCAATTACAATTAAATTTTTTTAGTCATGAAAAAGATTCTTTATTATTTGATTATTGCGGGAGCTTTTATGCTCAATGTGACGATGGCGCAGGGTCAAACACCTCCTTCTGCTGGTGGTGGCACGCCTGTAGGTACTGGTACTTTCACACCGGTTGCTGGAAAGTATTACATGATTATCAACTATGCCAATAATAGTGGTGGTAGTGCAAATTACAGTGGTGCTCCCAAGTACATGACTTTTAATGCGGAT
>JAITHZ010000207.1 GCA_031279795.1 Bacteroidales bacterium | reverse complement strand
TTTTTTAGCGGTTTCCAATATTCAGGGAATGAATCGAAGAAAGTAAAGATGCTGGATATTCCGCAATAATCGACGCCACATGTATACAAATCAGGTGTTTTAATCAGCCCCATCAGTGTGGCGTACCCACCGTGGCTGCCACCGTATATGGCGATTCTGTCCTTATCTATCCATCCTTGCGAAAGTACGTATTTTACGCCGTCTTCCACATCATCCATTACGCTACGTCCCACCTGTTTGAATCCGGCTTTCAGGAAGTTTTTTCCATATCCGCCCGAAATACGAAAATTCACCTGCAATGTAGCATAACCGCGGCTGGCAAAGAGCTGTGTTTCGGGACTGAATCCCCACGAATCGCGAATTCCCTGCGGCCCTCCGTGCGGGTTGACAATCAGCGGAACTTTCTTGCCCTGCAACGCCGCCTGCGGCAAGGTGATGTAGCCATGAATGGTCAGTCCATCGCGGCTGGTGAAAGTAATCGGACGCATTTCCGCCATGTCGTTTTCCTTCAACTGCGGCATTAAATCGTAGAGCAGCGTGAATTTTTTTGTCTTGACGTCATATTGATAGTATGTACCAAACAGCTTGTCGCTGTCGATGATCAGCAGTATCGTATTTTCGTCGTCGTCGTTGCCTGTGATGGAATAGGCTTTATCCGGAAATTCTTTCTGGATGCGGTTATGCAAGTCCTTGTAAAAAGCGCTGATGGGAACGATGGTATATTTATCGCCCTGGTAGGCATAAAAATCAATTTCATAATTCCTTTTTCGTGAAAACGATACATTGCTGATGTCATAGTCGGCATGGGTATACAGTTCTTTAACGGTCTTGTCGGTTTTAAAATCATACAGCACGATGCGCATTTTATCGCTGTCGAGATTGGTAGCCACGTATGCTTCGTCTTTGTTGGTACCCGAATAGTTGAAATCCATGATTTCAAATGCATCGTACCAGTTTGTCTTTTTTACCAAACGAAATTCTCCTGTAGATAAATCTTTGTAATACAGTTCTTTTTCTACTCCGTTCACCATTTTGGAATATCCGCGCAGTTCGCCGTCCTTGTCAAAAACGAACTGTTGGATTGGATTGTTTACATCTTTGTTTTCAAACAGTTGAACCAAATCTCCGGTAACAATATTCAGCCTGTAGGGTTCAAAGATTTGCGGATTGTTTTTGTTCAGCAAAACGATCACATAATCCTTCTGGTCTTTCAGTTCGTTGGCAAGCATGGCGCGCACGCCGTCGAACGGAGTCAGGTCGCGCGAATTTCCTCCATCAATGTCGACAGCATAAATGTGGTAATTTTCGTTACCGCCTTTGTCCATTACATAAAGCAACCGTTCGTCGTTAATCCATCCGTAGCCGCGAATCAATTCGTCCTTTTCTTCAATGACGCGCTGTGATTTCCCCGTAGTAAGTTCTTTTACAAACACATGCCTCTTGTTGTTCTCGTCTTTTTCCCGATACGACATATATTTCCCATTCGGAGAAAGCTGGAAAGAAGAAGCCTTCGGACGCGAAAAATAATCTTCCACCCTGTACTTGAAATCGCCTTTATCAAAAGCTACCAAGTCCGTCAACTGCTCTTGGGTTGAAGGAAGCGACGGGTCGCCGGGCAATTTGCTCTCGAACCTGGTCAAAAGCAGAGGGAACGACATGCCCGCCTGCTCAAAGTTACCTTCGATTGTATCGCCGGAAAACGTTCCCTTGAACGCCAAACCCAGCTGCGGCGCAGAAATCCTCACCTCGCCGTTTTCCTGCACACATTCTACCGCTATTCCCGACGCTCCCTGTTGCGGAACATCCAGCGTGGCAGAATACAAACCATCTGTCTCGTTAATATGGAAAATCATTTCCAATCCCATTCCCTGTACATTTAATGTAGCTTTCCAATCGCCTGCAATTTGTGCTTTTGATGTCATCATACTGAATAAAAAAGTGATTGTCAAAAATAATTTAGTTTTCATATTCTGTTAAATTAAAATGTTGAAAGATAACATTGTTGTTTAAAGAAGCGAAAAGATAGCGGAAATGTTTCATATAAGACGTTTAATTAATCTTAATGACTTGCCGGAGTTCTGAAAGTACAAAGAAAGTACAATATATCAAAATTCATTTGGCAATAGTTATAAATCATTAAACCATTCACAGTAGTTGAAAAAAGGACTACATTTGTCGTGAGATTTTAAAAGACATCTCATTAAAAATCCAATTAATCAATTCAATTATTAAAAATTATCAATTATTATGGCAACAGTAAATGTTTATTTGTCATTTAATGGGGATTGCGAAGAAGCATTCAATTTCTACAAATCGGTTTTTGGTGGAGAATTTAGCTATGTTGGCAAGTACAAAGACATGCCTTTGCCCGACAGGGAGCTGACCGACGCCGAAAAAGAAAAGATTATGCATGTTGGACTTACCATCAGCGCCGAAACCATGTTACTGGGCTGCGACATGCTTGAGGAATTTGTGCCGGGGAACAATTTTTCCATTTGCGTGACTCCCGAAAGTGAAGACGAAGGCCGAAAGATTTTTGACGCGCTTTCCGAAGGAGGAAACATCATCATGCCGCTTGAAAAGACATTCTGGAATTCACTCTTTGGGATGGTGTCCGATAAATTCGGTATTTGCTGGATGGTGGATTACGCATTGGCATGAAAGAGGCAGAAATTAAAACGGTGGATGAATACCTTGCGGCATTTTCCGACGAAATTCGGGTATTGCTGGAACAAATTCGTGCAACTGTGCGCCAGACTGCTCCAGAGGCAACAGAAAGCATCACTTTTCAGATGCCAACCTACAAACTCAAAGGCAAGCCGCTGGTGTACTTTGCCGGATACAAGCGGCATATCGGTTTTTATCCGATACCGTCGGGAATTGAGGCTTTCAAGGAAGAATTGGCCGACTATAAGCAAAGTGGGAAAGGCACCGTTCAATTTCCTCACACCAAACCACTTCCGCTGGATTTGATAAGGCGAATCGTTGAATTCAGGGTTTGGGAAGTATCCGGGAATCAGGGCAAAAGCAGCGAACTGTCGCCGTAGCTCAAGAAGCGAAAATCGCGGGAGAGGGCGTAATCGTATACCTTGCGCCAGTTGCCTTGCAGAAAGGCCGAGACTAAAAGCAGGAGCGTACTTTTCGGTTGATGAAAATTGGTGATTATTCCATGAATGGCGTTGAACGTATATCCGGGAACAATCATGATTTGCGTTGACGCAGTCAGTTGAGACAGTTGGTTTTGTTCGAGGAAATTCAGGATAACTTGCCAAGCTTCTGGAGCAGACATAGTGGACGAAGTTTCGTAGGGCATCCATTGTGGCACTTTTACCGAGTGAATGTCAGAATGTTGATTCAACAGTTGTCCGATAAAGCGGAGGCTTTCCAGTGTGCGAACGCAGGTGGTTCCCACTGCAATGACTTTTCCAGTATGGTTCAGCAGTTTTTGCAAACTTTCTTTTTTGATGGAAAAAAATTCGGCATGCATTTCATGATTGCCAATTGTTGGAGTTTTTACAGGACGAAATGTACCGGCGCCAACATGGAGGGTTAATTCTTCGCACGCTATTCCTTTTGCTTTCAGTTTACTGAAAATATCGTCCGTGAAGTGCAATCCGGCTGTTGGCGCGGCTACCGAACCATTAATTTTGGAATAAACCGTCTGATAGGTATCCAAATCGGAGGGTTCGGTTTGTCGGTTCAAATAAGGGGGAATGGGCAGTTCTCCGGCAAGTTCGAGGATTTCGGCAAAAGTCATCGCGGCATTATCCCACGAAAATTCGACCAGACAGCAGTCGCCAGATTCCGCCGTCAGTCGGGCACGTAGCAGCACTGCCCGACCGTCGACGCAAAATTCGTGCGTCAGTTCATCCCCTTTCCATTTCTTCAAATTTCCCACCATGCACGACCATACGCAATGTTCCGTTTGCCGGAAAGCAAGTTCGTATTCAGCCGGTTCAGCCGGTTCGAGGCAAAAAAGTTCAATTCGAGCTCCAGTCTTTTTGTAAAAAAACAAGCGCGCCTGAATCACGCGCGTATTGTTAAAAAAAAGCAGGCTATTTGCCGGAATATAGTCAGCAATCCGGTTAAAGAGCGTTTCCGACAGATTGCCATTTTTGTAAACCAGCAATTTGGAATTGTCGCGCTTCTTCAATGGAAACTTGGCTATTCTGTCTTCTGGCAAATTATATACAAAATTATCAATCGCAATATCAAAAATTTGTCGCATAAAAGAACTGTTTTGAGATAAAAAAATAATTGCAGAAACAATATAAATTTGACGTCTTGATAATTAAATTAAAATTTTATATTAAAAAATATTTTCATAATTACGTCTTTTGTGATAATTCATTTTTTTGCAATTTATGGCAAGAAGAGAGAAAAAAATATCAAAATCTTCGTCCTTTCCAAAAAATTCCGACTAAAAGACCAACTATAATGCCAATAATAACAGGTAAAACAAATTCCATCATCATAATTTTTTGTGTTCACTAATATAACAAATAGAAGGTGAAATTGTTTTCCGGAATCAAATTTCTTTTCTTAATCGCGATGGTGGAATGTTAAGTTGCTCCCTATATTTTGCAACTGTACGTCGGGCAATGAGGTATGATTTTTTTTGCAAAATTTCAGTTAATTGGTCATCCGTTAAGGGTTTATTCTTGTCCTCATTCTGGATACAGATGGTGATAATTCTTTTAATTTCGCGCGACGAAATTTCTTCGCCATCTTCTGTTTGCATGGATTCGGAGAAGAAAAATTTCAGTGGGTAAATACCGAAATTTGTTTGGACATATTTGCTGTTGCTCACGCGCGAAATAGTAGAAATATCGAAGCCTGTTTTTTGTGCAATATCCTTCATAATCATTGGTTTGAGTACTGATTCGTCTCCTTCTTTGAAAAAGATCTGCTGTTTTTCGACAATAGCATTCATGGTCGAAATCAAGGTGTGTTGTCGCTGTTTGAGTGCGTCAATAAACCATTTAGCTTTGTCAATATTCAGTCGCAAAAAGTCGGCAGCTGCTTTTTTATGCTGATTGTTTCTTTTTGTCTGTACGGCATATTCGTTTAACATTTCCGCATATTCTTGATTGACCCGTAGTTCTGGCATATTTTTGTCATTGAGTGAAATATAGAGTTTCCCATCCAGAAATTCAACGATAAAATCGGGAATAATCGTTTCTTTGCGGTTTTCGAGTGGAGTGCTGAATGCATTTCCGGGTTTTGGGTTCAGTTGGGTAATTTTTTGAATGACATTTTTTAATAATTGTTCTGAAAGATTGAGTTCGCGGGCAATCTTGTCGTAATGTCTGGCAGCTAATTCATTAAATTGATTTTCAATAATGTTAATAGCTAATTCTGTCACGGGTGAATTTTCCTGTTTTCGCAATTGAATAAGCAGGCATTCCTGCAAGGAGCGTGCTCCAACACCCAATGGTTCGAGGTCTTGAATTACGGCAAGTACGTTTTCCAGTTCATCTGCTGAAATTGATAAACTCATCTGGAAAAGTAAATCATTTGCAATTGCCTGTAAATCACGACGGAGATAGCCTTCATCGTCAATATTTCCAATGATGTACTCAGCAATTGTGGTTTGGTTTTTCGACAAATCTCGGAGCGAAATCTGTTCAATAAGCGATTCATGAAACGTGATTCCTGCCGAAAAGGGAATATCTTCCTTTTTTTCGCCCGCCGAACGGCTGCTGGCCTCCAGCTTGCTGGGCGGAATATCGTCTTCATTGCGATAATCAGCCAGCTCATCGTTGGGTAGGTTGTCTATATCCTGCTGTAAGTTAGCGCCTTCATCTGAATCAGCCAACTCATCATCCCGCTCAAAATTTTCTTCGAGCGCAGGATTATCTTCCAGTTCCTGCTTGACACGTTCCTCCAGCTCAAGGGTAGTGGATTCGATGAGCCGAATCACCTGGATTTGTTGTGGCGACAGCTTCTGTTGCAATTTCTGTTCTAATCGTTGGTTCAGCATAGTCAGTTGAGATTCACTTTTCCATCATAAATTCGGATAATTCTGTCGGAACGTTGTGCGAGTTCCGTATCGTGCGTGACAACCACAATGGTTTGCCCGAATTTGTTTCTCAGGTCGAAGAGCAAGTTGTGGAGTTCGTCTTTATTTTTTGAATCAAGGCTTCCCGACGGCTCGTCGGCGAGGATCACCTGGGGTTCGTTAACCAGTGCGCGGGCAACGGCAACTCGCTGTTTCTCTCCGCCCGACAGTTCGGCCGGTTTATGCAGCATCCTGTCCGAAAGGTTTAAAAATGAGAGTAACTCGCTGGCTTTTTTTTCAGCCGTTCCAACTTTTTTGTTAGCGATTAACGCCGGAATCATCACATTTTCGAGCGCTGAAAATTCGGGAAGTAACTGATGAAACTGAAAAATGAACCCAATATTCCGGTTTCGGAATATTGACAATTCTTTTTCATTCAGTTTACCAATGTCTATTCCATGTAAAATGATCTGTCCCGAATCAGGCGTATCCAGCGTACCGATTATCTGTAGCAAGGTAGTTTTTCCTGCGCCGCTTGGTCCGGCAATTACCACAACTTCTTCGGCAGATACGTGCAAATCAATTCCTTTCAGTACCTGCAACCTGTCGAAACTTTTCGTTATATTCCTTGTATATATCATTTGTTTCTAATTTCGCGTCAAAATTAAGATTATTGACTGAAAAAAACTGCTTTTTTGAATGGAAAATTTCATAAATTGTAAAACAATTTCGTCGAAAATATAAAATAAATAATGTAACTGACTGGATTAGTGATTAGTGGTTAGTGATTAGTGATTACCACTAATCACTAATCACTAATCACTAATCACTAATCACTAATCACTAACCACTAACCACTAGTTTAGTTTTTAGTAAAAAAGTTTAAATAAAATAGATAAAAATTCATTTTATACAGTTCCCAACTTTCTCACGCAGGGAAAAGAGGCTGGGCAAGGTATTCTTACGCTGATTTTTCGGTCAGAGATCTTTTTCCAAAACGGGACATACAATATTTTCTTCCGTAATGTTTTCGACATTGGAAGTCTTCTTGAAAAATTTGTTGATTCTTCCGACGGTTATATTTTTTATCTCCACATTTTTTACGGGTAACCGCTCGTCGCCTTTTATTTCGTAAACTGCGTCGGCGCTTTCGCATACGACATTATTGATGTGTATATCCGAAATGCGGGTGATGCGGGTTTCGTAGGTTGGCACGATGTCTTTCCACTGATAAAGGACGTCGGTGTCAATTTCAAACACACGTTGCATTTTCCGTGCGCGAATATTTTCGAGATACACATGCTCGACAAATCCGCCGCGACGGTGATTGGTTTTGATAAAAAACAGCCGGTAAGTCGAATCCGCCAGCGTGCAATCGTGCATGTAGACGTTTCGCACGCCGCCCGAAATTTCGCTGCCGACGCCCAGCAGCGTATGCCCTTTCACAATGTAGCAACGTCGCACTACAATATTTTCGCAGGGAGTGTTGAGACGCCATGCATCGCGGTTGCGTCCCGATTTTATCACCACCGCATCGTCGCCCTGGTCGAATATGCAGTCTTCGACCAGGAAGTTGCGGGACATTTCGAGATCAATTCCGTCGTTGTTGTGGCCGTGAGCGCGGACGTCGAGGTTCCGCGCTACGCCGTTTTCACACATATATATATGAATTGTCCAGAAAGGGCTTTCGCGAATTTTGAAACCGTCGAGTAACACATTCTTGCAACGGTTGAAATGGATTAAATGCGGGCGCAGATTGTTTTCGCCCACCGCCATTTGACGTTCAATGACCGGCACATCGTTAGAGGCTTGGGTATAGAGCTGCTTCAATGCGTCGAGATGCGTTTGAGGCCGTCCAAACCAGCTTTTCCAGAGATTCATTCGCGGCTGTAACATTCCTTCGCCCGTAATGGCTACATTTTCGCACGCAAAAGCATACACGAGCGGCGAATAATTGTAACATTCCATTCCTTCCCACGAAGTCATGACGGCGGGCAAATAATCGGCAGGCGTGTCGGTGAATGTCAAGACGGCGTTCGTTTGCAAGTGCAGATTCACGTTGCTTTTGAGATGAACGGCTGCTGTCAGCCACTCTCCAGCAGGCACGACCACACGACCGCCTCCTGCTCGACTGCACGCCTCAATTGCAGCATTAATAGCCTGTGTGTTATTACATTCTCCGCCCTGTTTTGCGCCAAAGTCGTTGATATTAAAATCGCTGTCGGGAAAATCCGGTACGCAAATATCCGGCATGTCAAAAGGTGCATCTACGTGGATAATTTCACCTGCATAAATGGCAGTTGCTAATGAGCAAATGGCTAACAGAAAACTTTTTTTATTCATTGATTCTATTGATTCTGATTTTTATTTATTTATTATCATCCTGAAATATTCTAAGTAAAAAAAGCGAGTTTTTCCTTACAGGCTAATTAAATGGATTATCCCCTTTCAATATCTATTTTTTATCAGCTGTTTATAGGTAGAACTCGCTTTGCATCCCTAAATTCATTCTTGCAACAATTCATACACTTCGGCTTCTACGATGCGGAGTTGCCCTTTGGAATTCAGGGCGTTCGGATCTTTGAACAAATCCAGTTCGCTTGCAGTAGCTGCTGCAACTTCTACAATTCCGCCAAAGGCATCTTTGTCTTCGTTTTGTCCAACAAGTTGGATTTTTACGAATCTTCCTTTGGTTGGCGTTACCGGAATAGACACATAACCCAGACTTTTCGGCGTTTCGCCTTCGTATACCTTGGTATCATCCACAAAAATCCGGATAGGATAACTGCGCATCCGCCAGCCGGTCAGTTTTAGTTCTACTTCGTTGACAGTTGCCTCTTTTTCCAGTTCATATTTAATCCAGCCGGTTTGTAGTTTGCCGTCATTCGCCCATTCCGACAATTCGTTATCGTCGTAGCTTAAAGCGGCTTTCCCTTCGTTGCATCCCGCCGTAGCTGCAATTATTTGTACAGAGTGACGCGATACGGCATACGACGCTCCTGCCGGAGTAGCGCCTCCGGACAAATTAGAGGGCTGACGATCGCCACTGATATAAGTAGATAGTCCATCTTGCTCCGGCACAGATATGGAACTGAAAACTATGTCGGCAGATATAAGTCCGTTCGCCGAAGCCGATAGTTTTACTTTGCCGCTTTTGTTGGTCGATCGGATTAGTACGCGGTTCACGCCACACTCTACGGGTAGTTGTTTTTCTAAAATATAATTGCCTTCCTTACCGCCGTGAGCTATCCCGCCGCGCCATTCTGCTGCCCCTTGTAAGTTAAAATAAATCAGCGAATTATCTAATGGACAGCGTCTCCCTTCCTCATCGACAACCTCAATTTCTACCAAAGCCAAATCGGCGCCGTCGGCTTTGAATCCGTCGGGAGCTTGCATCAGTTTTAGCGTTATTTTTTCTGCTTTACCGGCGGTTTCTTTTCTTGTGCGGCAAAGCTCTTTCCCATGCGCATCATAACTTACCGCTTCAATTGTGCCCGCTTCCCATTTTATATTGGGAAATGTAAAAAGAAATCCGGCGCTACGCTCTCCAAATCCTTTGGATTTTCCGTTGACAAACAATTCGACTTTTTCGCCGGTAGAAACTGCCATTACGTCTTTTCTGAAGTCTCCGCCGGGAGATTTCGAGGCGTCTTCATAGTTCCAATGCCCGCAAATATACGATCCATGTTTTTCAATGTCCACCCAGCCGTTCCACATCACCTGATGGGCGAAAAACGCATCTTTCGGAATACGCATAGCATCTACAACACCGCTTCGGCGGTAGTTTTCCTGCCCGCGCCAATGCGAATTCACTTCGTGAAACTGAATTTTCAAACCGCCGCTGCTGACACGTTTGCCCGTTCCCGGCCGTACACGGTAATAATCCCACCAGCGCGTAATGAGTTCTTTGAAAAACGAATCCTGATTGCGATTGTATGGCCGCGCGTCAACATTTGTCTGAACTGTATTTGTACTTGTCGAGCGGTAATACTTTGAGCCTGAGCCGTCTTTGTGGTAAGGGTAGGAATATTCGTCCCAATACCAGCGCAAGCCTTCGTCGCGACAATATTCGGTAGCAAACATCGGAATGTGTGCGCTTTTGTTGATATACAGCATTTCGCCTCCCCATTCTGCTATTTTACTGTCGAGCATTTCGCGCGAACCGGTAGCCCGTCCGCCGTACGGATCGTATTTATCGCGGATGGCTTTGAGTTCTGCCATGTGCTCTTCGCTAATAGCATCGTTTCCTCCCTCATAGAAAATAATCGACGGATTATTGCGGTTGTAAATAATCGCATCGCGCATCAAATCTACCCGATGTTCCCAGCGACGGCCCTCCACATCTTTCTCAGAATCGCCTGCGGGCATCAGTTGTATCAGTCCAACGCGGTCGCAACTCTCAACATCTTGTTTCCACGGCGTAACGTGCATCCAGCGCACCGTATTTCCGCCCGACTCTACAAGCAATTTATTTGAATAATCGCTTAGCCATGCAGGAACGGACATTCCAAGTGCCGGCCACTCGTTGGTGCTACGCTCGGCATAACCTTTTACCTGCAAAACGCGGTCGTTGAGCCAAAACATACCGTCGGCAAAGCGGGTTTTACGGAAACCCGTGCGGGTTTTCACCACATCCGTCGGAACGCCGTTCACATTCAGTACCGTATATACATTATATAAGTAACCGTAACCCCAGCTCCAGAAGTTCAGGTTTTCAACCCGCTCGCCGGTTTTTACCGTGCAGGTTTCGCCGGCTCCTATTTTTATCCGGGGGCCGGCCATTTTTTTAATCGCTTTTCCATCCATATCCTCTATGGTAACTTCCATAAAAACCTCTTTTTCAACAGAAAATTCATTTTTCACCTCCGCCTCGGCGTAAATTACGGCTCTCTTTTTCGTAATGTCGATTTCGCGGGCGTAAATGTAGGTCCCGGTTGTTTTCAGGTTGCTATAAAGCGGCAGGGTTTGATACAGGCGCGGAGTAACATGCAAGTATACATTTTTGGGGATACCGCCGTAATTGGCGTAGAAATTGCGATCGTTCCACTGGTACGCCGAACCGCCGGTATGCTCGCGGTAGCGCCATGAATTATCTATACGTGCGGCCAGTACGTTATCGCCGGAATAATTAACAAGATTGCTAATGTCGAAGCCGAAAGCCATCACGCCGTTTTCGTGCCGGCCAAGCGATTTTCCATTAAGAAAAAATTCGCCGCCGAAACGGATTCCTTCAAATTCGAGGAAAATTTTTTGCTCTTTGGCCGTTTTCGGCAGACGGAAGCGCTTGCGATACCAAACGATAGTGTCGGTATGCTCTGCGATGCTTAAACGAAAAGCTTCGTCTTCGTTGAATGCGGCCGGAAGCGTAACTTTCTTCCACGATGCGTCGTTATAACTCTGCTCAAAGGCATTATCAAGATCCCCTATGTGTAATAGCCATCGGGAGTTAAAATTGTACTTTGCCCGTTCATTTCCTTTAAATTCCTGTCCGGCGTAGCCGGCAACGAATATACAGGAAAAAAGCAGTAAGCATAGATGTTTTTTGTTCATGTGGTTAAAATAGTTGAAATTATTAGTACAATTCTCAATTCTCAACTCAATCAGAATCAAGTAGAGTTTCTTGTTCAATTTTTTTAGTTTTATCTCTGCAAAGTAAGTAAGAAAATTGCATATGTGAAATAGAAAATTGTACAGACAACTATGAAAATTGTACAGATAACTATGAAAATTGTACAGATGTTTTCAATTACGAATTAAAAATTACGAATTACGAACTACGAGGACTTGAGAGGTTCCGTAATTCGTAATTCGTAATTCGTAATTGAAAATTCGTGTTTATTTCCAGTTAAATTTGCTCCTGACTTTGACAATACGACACCCTTTTGAATGTTTCAAATATTAATTTGCTGTAAATCAATAGTATTATTTTTTGCTCGCGTCACCCATTTTGGCAACGCAAAAACATCAATTCGC
>JAITHZ010000186.1 GCA_031279795.1 Bacteroidales bacterium | reverse complement strand
CCACTTTTTTCCCTTCGGGAATAGTTCCGGCTGCCGCATCGTCCAGCGTATAAAGCGGATGCAAAGTATGTTGGTATTGATACTGTAATTTCAAATGACTGTCAACTTCAATAACAATTACTTAGTGGATTATGTGTTGTATAAATCTACAGCCACATAACATTCATTATGTTAAGTAGAAAAAACAGACGCTTATTATCAGTAAATTAAAAATAGTCAATTTGAAATGCAGAATAAAAAACGGGCTTAAACAGAAATAAACAGCAGGTTAATTTCATAAAAATTAATTTATTTTAATGATAATGGATTTTTTTTATCATTTTATTTGCATTTATTCACAATTATATATACTTTTGTTCAACATAAATCTATCATACATAATGAATGTTATATGGCTGTAGATTTATACAATGTATAATTCACTAAAATTAATCTAAATGGTATGACAACACGAAAAAGTAAGAAGCTTTTAAGTATGTTTGTGGCCGGATTTCTCCTGTGTTATCCGGGCAGTTCTGTATGGGCCAACGGGGATTCCCCTGGCGAATCGGTCGCTGTACAGCAAACGGGAAAAACGGTAACAGGAACCGTAGTCGACATCCAGGGCGAACCGCTGATTGGGGTAAGCGTGAGCGTAGAAGGTACGAACAAAGGGGTCGTAACGGATGTAAACGGCAAGTATTCAATCCAGACACAGGGGGACAATCAGGTTCTCTTGTTTTCGTATATTGGCTATAAGTCCGTTACGGTAAAAGCCGATAAAAATTTGATCAACGTAACGATGGAAGAAGATGCGTTGGCGCTTGGCGAAGTGGTGGTAACGGCTTTGGGAATCAAAAAGGAAAAGAAAGCGCTGGGCTATTCAGTGCAGGACATCAACAGTGATGAACTCTTGAAAGTTAAGACCGCCAATCCGCTCAACTCCCTCGCCGGAAAAATTGCGGGGGTCAATATCACTCAAAGTTCGGGGTCTGCCGGTTCGGGCGCACAAATCATTTTGCGTGGAGGTACCTCGCTGGAGCGCGACAACCAGCCGGTATTTGTAGTGGACGGTGTAATTTTTGACAACTCTACTTCAGTTGTCGGCAATTCGGGCTTTGACGGCTTAACCGGCGTAGCAACTACTGCCAGCAACCGGGTTATGGATATTAACCCCGAAGATATTGAAAACATGTCGGTTTTGAAAGGTCCTGCCGCTGCGGCTTTATATGGTTCACGCGCCGCTGCAGGAGTTATTATTATTACTACTAAAAAAGGGAAAGAAGGAAGCGTTTCGGTTGATGTAAGTTCTAAATTGACAACAAGCTGGGTAAACCGCTTGCCGGAACAACAAGGCAAATACAAACGCGGAAAATATGAATTATCCGGAAATCGGACGGATAGAACCATGGATTCGTGGGGAGAACCTTTTGCGTCAGAAGAAACGAGGTATAACAATATTGAAGACTTTTTTCAGAATGGTAACGTTTGGGACAATAACGTAAGCGTATCGGGAGGCAATAAAAATGGCTCTTTCTTCCTTTCCGTTTCTCGTTTCGATCAAGAAGGCGTTGTCCCTACTACGGGCTACGACAAGACAACTTTTCGGTTTAACGGTGACCAAAAATATGGAAAACTGACTGTGGGCGCTAATGTTGCTTATTCGTTGGCAAATACAGATAAAACATTAACGAGTCAAGGATTATACAACTCAAACGGTAATGGCGCTATGGGGTCGACTTATATATGGCCGCGGAGCGAAGATATGCAAAAGTATCTGAATGAAGACGGAACAAAATACCGTAATCAGGATTACAATTCCAATATGGCTGACGATACTGAAAATCCCTATTGGATTCTCAATAAAAACAAATTGACCGACAATACGGAGCGTTTTACCGGCAGTGTCAATTTTGATTACAAGATTACGGATTGGTGGAATGTATCCTATCGCCTTGGTACGGATAGCTACACGACGGGAAACAGAACCCTTATTCATTCGGGAGGAGCAATAAAAGCGCTCTATCAAAATGGCTTGCTGAGTGAAAATGAACTAAAGTATCGCTATATCTCATCAAACGTGATGACAAGCCTCAATAAAACTTTTGGAGATTTTGACTTGGGGTTGTTGCTGGGAACTTCCACAGAAGACACCAAACGGGAAACGAACCGCCGAATGGGATACGGCTTTCCGAATGATTTTTACAGTTTTAGCGTTGTCGTAGATGCGAATAAACAGTTTGTGCAAGCCCACAGCCAAAAAAGAATGGTTAGCGCCTACGGCGAGTTTCGGGTATCATACAAAAATTTTGCTTATTTTACCGTAACGGAAAGAAATGACAATACATCGACACTTCCAAAGGAAAACAGGTCTTACTGGTATCCTTCGTTCAGCGGCAGTTTACTCTTCAGTGAATTATTACCGAAAAACGATATTCTTTCGTTCGGAAAGATTCGCGCTTCTTATGCAAGTGTAGGTAAAGATGCTGACCCGTACGTTACCAATACGAGATTACAAGCATATCAGGAATTTACAGATGGGAAAATCGGCGTATATAACATTACCGACCCGCGAGGAAATCCCAACCTGAAACCGGAAATTACCAAATCGACAGAATTAGGACTGGAAATGCGTTTTTTGAATGGGCGCATAGGATTTGATTACACATACTACACTAACAACTCATACAACCAGCTTTTGTATCCTCGCTTAAGCCAATCTCCGGGTTATTATATGATTTGTGTGAATGGCGGCGATCTCCACAATAAAGGAATGGAGCTTTCTATTAGCGGTCAGCCGGTGAAAACAAAAGACTTTACATGGGAATCCACACTCAATCTGGCGGGCAATCGCGGAACAGTAGCCAATTTGTTTGCAGGCGCCGATATTTTATATGTTACAGATGTACAGGTAGGAAATGCAAAGGCTGCTTCGTTTAATAATGGAGTCTTTATGGGAATTTCCGGCTCGAAATGGGATAGAACGCCCGATGGCAGAGTGATTTTGGACGCCACAGGCATGCCGATTTCTGATGGGAAAACCACATATAACATCGGTAATCGCGAACCAAAACTGACCGGCGGTTTTAACAACAGTCTGCAATACAAGGACTGGAATTTGTCGTTTTTGTTGGATTTCCGCGTAGGCGGACATGTTTACAACGGCACCGACTACGGAATGACACTTGCCGGCCTGTCGAAACGGACAGAAGGACGTGAAAATTTGACTGTTACCGGTGCGGTGAAAACAGGCGGGACTACTGAAGCTCCGATTTACGAAGATCGCACATTCACTTTTGACGCAAGC
>JAITHZ010000128.1 GCA_031279795.1 Bacteroidales bacterium | reverse complement strand
GTGTTTTCACTGAAATTTTGCATAAAAAAAACAATCTTGCGATAAAAACACGATATTAGTGATTAGTGGTTATTAATGTTATTAATCACTAATCACTAATACGTGGAATTTCTCAATTATTTTATGTAATTTTGCCAAACAAAAAGAGTGAAATTACAGATTGAATTTTTACTGCTGAAACAACTGTAATCCAGTTGAACAGCCTTGCAATTATACAATAATTATACGTATGAATATCCTTTATTTTGATTGTTTTTCCGGCATCAGCGGCGACATGACGCTTTCGGCTTTTCTTGATCTGGGCATTTCGCAGAAACAGTTGACCGACGAATTGAACAAACTCAACATCAGCGGCTGGAATCTTCGGGTATCTCGGGTAGTGAAAAACGCTATCAGCGCAACCCATGTCGATGTTGAGACAAGCGATTCTACTCTCGGTAACCATCACCATCACCACCCGCACGTTCACCGAACGCTATCAGACATTACGCGCATTATTGACGAAAGCGGTATTTCTGCTAATGCCAAAAATATCGCAACACGTATTTTTACACGTTTGGCTGCAGCGGAAGCGGCTGTGCACGCTACGAAATTGGATAGCGTTCACTTTCATGAAACGGGTGCGATTGATTCACTTATCGATATCGTGGGGACGGCTATCTGCATGGACATCCTTTCGCCAGATAAAGTCTGCGCTTCGACGCTGCACGATGGACACGGGTTTGTTCAATGTCAGCACGGAACAATTCCTGTGCCCGTGCCTGCCGTTGTGGAACTGCTGGCGGCACGAAATATTTCCCTTAAACAACTGGACGTGGAAGGCGAAATGATGACCCCGACTGGCGCTGCTATCATTGCCGAATTAGCCGAAAACTTCGGGTCAATGCCTGAAATGAAAATTACCAAAATAGCTTACGGTGCAGGAACAAGGGAATTTAACGCCCCGAATCTGCTGCGCATTATACAGGGCGAAACTTCTGACAAAACCCTAAACCATGACACGGTGACCGTACTGGAAACGAATATCGACGATACAACGCCGGAAATACTGGGATACACTCTCGAACGTCTGTTTGAAGCCGGCGTGCGAGACGCCTATTTTACACCGGTTTACATGAAAAAATGCCGCCCTGCTTTCCTGCTCACCGTTCTGTGCGATGAAATAAAAATTCAGGAAATGGAGCATATTTTATTCACAGAAACTTCCACTATCGGTATACGAAAGTACACAGCCGAAAGAAGTTATCTCCCACGGAAAACAGTCACGCTTTCCACTCCATTCGGAGAAATAAATGCTAAAGAAATAATCTGCGACAGTGGAACTTCCCGTTTTGCCGTTGAATACGAAGACGCCCGCCGACTGGCGAAGGAAAAAAATGTGCCGTTGCAGGACATTTATCACTCGATTTCGAAACAAAGCGTCAAACGATCAAATTCAGAACTGATCACTTTTTGTTCATCACCTTAATCTGCTGGCGAATGGATTCCTCATGGATAGCCTCCAGTACGGATTTCATAAAGTCGCCGCTCATGTCTAATTCTTCGGCGTACGACATGCGGTTGCTCAAAATCTCGTCATAACGTTTTGCCTGATAGATTGTCATGTTGTGTTCCTTTTTATACTGGCCGATCTCACGAGAAATGCGCATACGTTTGGCGAGAAGTTCAAGTAGTTGATTATCTATTTCGTCAATTTGGCGGCGCAGTTCTCCCAATGGTTCAGTAGTTTGATTTGTTTCTCTGATAACCAGTAGATTAAGAATGTAATCCAGCACTTCCGGTGTAACTTGCTGGTCTTTGTCGCTCCATGCTTCGCTGGGATTGCAGTGCGATTCGATAATCAGGCCATCGAAATTCAAGTCCATTGCCTGCTGTGAAAGTGAAGCAATCAGTTCGCGCTTGCCTCCAATGTGACTTGGGTCGCAAATAATCGGGAGTTCCGGTATCCGGCGGCGCAACTCAATAGGGATGTGCCATTGAGGTAAATTGCGATAAATTTTTTTCTCGTAGGAACTGAATCCTCTGTGAATAACGGCAATACGCCTTATTCCGGCGTTGTAAATCCGCTCCACAGCTCCAATCCACAGTTCAAGGTCGGGATTGACCGGATTTTTTATCAAAACCGGAATGTCCACACCTTGTAATGCTTCGGCAATCTCCTGAACAGCAAACGGGTTTGCTGTTGTCCGCGCTCCAATCCACAGTATGTCTACACCGTATTTCAGGGCTTCGAAAACATGTTTTGCCGTAGCCACCTCTGTGGAAACATACATGCCTGTTTCCTTTTTTACCTGCTTCAGCCATGCAAGTCCCGTAGCGCCAACACCTTCAAAACCTCCTGGCTTGGTACGCGGTTTCCATATTCCAGTGCGATATATCTTTATTCCCTTACTTGCCAGAGCTTTGGCTGTGGTCATCACTTGTATTTCCGTTTCAGCGCTGCATGGCCCTGCGATCACCAGTGGACGCTGGGCATCTACGCCCGGAAGTAAAATTGATTCAAAATTCATTTTCTTTTAAATTATTGCTATTGTTTAGCTTATTTTTTAATTCTTCTCAATGCTTCTTCTAATTTTTGTTCACTGCAACATAGTGAGATACGCAGAAATCCTTCTCCATTGGTTCCGAAAATAAAACCCGGAGTAATAAATACATTCATGTCATACAGCAAGTTATCCGAAAACGTTTTACTGTTGGGGCATCTTGAGGGAGCTTTCCCCCACAAAAACAAGCCGGACTGTTTGGCGTCGTATGTGCAAGCCAGCGCCTGCATTATTTTTTCGGCCAGCGTTCGCCGTCGCGCATAGACAGTATTCATGGTTTCGTGCCATGCTGTGCTGTTCTGCAATGCAGCTACAGCAGCCAGTTGCAACGGACGGAACATGCCGGAATCAATATTGCTTTTCACCTTTAGTATCCACTTGATAAACTGAGCATTGGAGGCAGCCAGACCGATTCGCCATCCGGGCATGTTGTGTGATTTGCTCATGGAATTTAGCTCGATGCAGTTGTCTTTTGCACCATCCACTTGCAAGATACTCAACGGATTATTGTTCAAAATAAAGCTGTATGGATTGTCGTTGCAAATCACGATTTCGTGTTTTTTTCCGAAGGCAACCAGCCGTTCAAAAAGCTCCAGTGTTGCAGGTGCGCCTGTAGGCATGTGCGGATAATTGACCCACATCATTTTTATCCGGCTCAAATCCATTTGTTCCAGTGCGTCGAAATCGGGATACCACTGGTTGGATTCCGTCAGGTTGTAGTCATGCGGTTCAGCGCCCAGCAATGTGCTTAGCGAACGGTAGGTCGGGTATCCCGGATTGGGAATCAGCACGCCATCGCCCGGATTCAGAAAGGCCAGCGAAACATGCAGGATACCTTCTTTTGATCCGATTAACGGTTGGATTTCGGTGTCGGGATTCAGTTCCACACTGTACCAGCGTTTGTACCATGCTGCAAAAGCGCTTCGCAATTCCGGTATTCCAGTATATGGCTGATAACCATGCATATCAACATGTCGTGTTTGTTTGCACATCACGTCAAGCGTTGCTTCCGACGGCGGCAAATCGGGACTTCCGACTCCCAGATTGATTACATTCTTTCCTTCGACGTTCATCTGCGCTATTTCCTTCAACTTGGCAGAAAAATAATATTCGGCAACACTGTTCACACGATTGGCTGGTTGTATTTTGCTCATTGTTATATATTTACATACTTTGTTTTCCATCTGCATATTCTCCCAGAATATGCAAGTTTCTTGTCAATGGCATAATGGCGTCGATTGATTGTCGATAACGGGTATAGTCGGCAAATATTAAATCGACAT
>JAITHZ010000098.1 GCA_031279795.1 Bacteroidales bacterium | reverse complement strand
AGCCGTCCAAAAGCAAACGGCTATCAAGGACTTCACCTTACCGTAATGGGACCGGCCGGACAATGGGTTGAAGTCCAGATTCGTAGCGCACGAATGGATGAAATAGCCGAACGAGGACTCGCAGCCCACTGGAAATACAAAACAAGCAAAAATTTCTCCCCGCCGGATAAAATATCCGAAGAAGATAGCCAGCTCGACAAATGGCTGCATGAAATAAAAACGATACTCGAAGATCCTGACCCGCAGGGTATTGATATGCTTGACACCCTGAAAATGAATCTTTTCTCTTCCGAGATTTTTGTCTTTACACCAAAAGGAGACATCAAAATGTTGCCGCAACACGCTACGGTACTTGACTTCGCATTTTCGCTTCATTCCGACATGGGATACCACTGCATCGGCGCCAAAGTTAACCATGCATTAGTTCCAATCAGTCACAAACTACAAGGTGGAGATCAGGTAGAAATCCTGACATCAAAATCACAAAATCCGACAGAAGAATGGTTTACCTTAGTTACCACTGCCGTAGCTCATACCAAAATCAAAGAATTTCTTCGCAGAAAAAAACGTACCCTGATTCGTAACGGTCAACAGAGAACCAGTCAGTTTATCGAATCACTGCAAAAATTAAACGTGAACATTACCGACGACCGCCTGGTGCATTTTTTCAATTATCCCAACAAAGAAGACTTTTTCTATGAAGTGGGGCGTGGAAACATTTTCCTGAACGATGATTCTAAAAAACTTTTTGTTGAACATACGGGCAATTTCCTGAAACGTTATTTGTGGCCGTTTGGCTCCAAAACTCCGCCCCCCCCAACGCCGTCCCCAGAGGCAAATCCTGTACAGACGCCAAACGATGACCCCGAACTGCTTGTTGTCGACAAAAAGAAACCATTTCTGCTTGACGAAAACGCTCACAACAAAACGTTTTTCATTGCCCGATGTTGCAATCCCATACCGGATGACGACACCGTCGGCTACCTGGAAAACAACCGCAAAATGATTGTTCACCAGCGTTCCTGCCCGGTAGCTATCCGCTTGAAAAGCACATATGGCGAACGTATTTTTTCGGTTGACTGGCGCATGCCTCAAAGCTATTTCACTGCCTATATCGAAATAAAAGGTATCGACAGCATGGGAATCCTGAACAAAATTACACAGGTTATTTTAAATATGAGCATTAATATTCAGCAAATTAATACAGAAACATCCGAAAATATTTTTGATGGGAAGCTCAAAATTCTCGTTCATAAGGCATCTGACGTAGACGAATTGTGCCATAATCTGTCAAAAGTAAAAGGAATAGAATTGGCGATAAGAACACTGGAATAATATATCTTTTTGAAATAATAAAATAATTAGAAAATGAAACATCTTACTAATTGGCTAACACATGCTTTACTGCTTTCCCTCATAGCGTTTCCCGTTTATTCCCAGAAAAACAGAACAATGGTCGATAGCATTGTATCCACGTCTGGCACAGGGAAAATCACTATTCGTCAAGGCGAAGGAATTGGCAATCTTATTGGTAAAATTAATCCAAGTAACGAGCCTGTTAAACCCAAAACCGTATCGCGAAAGGGCTATCGCATTCAGGCCTATTCGGGCAGTCAGCAAATCGCCAAAACCGAAGCCTATCACCGCGAAAGCAAAATTCGCGCCCGTTTTCCTGAATACGCTACCTACGTGACGCTCAATTCTCCTTTCTGGCGTTTGCGCATTGGCGATTTTACCGACCAGTTCGATGCAGAGGAAGCATTGCGCACATTGAAAAAAGCATTTCCTGAATACATGACTGAATTGTATATCATGCCGGACAATGTTAAATCTCAAAGTATTGATTATTAGAGTAATTATAACTTATACCTTATAGTTTTGGAAGAGGAAAAATTAGAACAGCTAATGTTGCATTATTCGGAAATCATCCGGCTACTGGGTGAAGATATTGCACGGGAAGGATTGCTGAAAACGCCAAAACGCATGGCTCGCTCAATGGCCTTTTTGACGCAGGGATACAGCCAGAATCCAAACGAAATACTGCAAGCGGCCAAGTTCAGGGAAGATTATCGCCAAATGGTGATAGTGAAAGATATTGACTTTTTTTCGCTTTGCGAACACCACGTCTTGCCATTTTTTGGCAAAGCACATGTGGCCTATATTCCAAACAAATACATTACGGGACTGAGCAAAATAGCTCGTGTGGTGGACGTGTTTGCACACCGCCTCCAAATTCAGGAACGACTGACGACCCAAATCAAAAACTGTATCCAGCAAACCTTGAATCCACTGGGAGTCATGGTAGTTGTCGAAGCGCAACACATGTGCATGCAAATGCGCGGCGTAGAAAAACAACATTCTATCACAACTACTTCCGATTTTACCGGAATCTTTGAACAGGCCAAAACAAGAGAGGAATTTATCAGCTTGATTAAACGATGAAAACAATGGCATGCTAATTGATTGAAAGCATGTTATAAAATATTAGTAAGCAAAATAATCTTTTTTATACATAAAAACAGCCAAATTTAATAATTTTGCATAGTTTGCTGCAATAGCAGCAATAAATAATACAAATGACATACGAAAACAAATCCGAAAAGAGTGTCGCCCTGTTAGAACTGGGCGCTGCACATGCCGAATGTTTGCACACGCAAATTCATTATTTGACGTCGAATGGCTATCGTGTTCATCTTATTTGCGATAACATAACATGGACACGAATCAAAGAAACAAATTTGTTGGCGGGTGTTCAAATACATTCCGCCGACAATAGTTTGTTTCATCAATTCGCACTATTATTGAAAATTCATTTTTATATAAGGCAACAACGTATTTCCCGTCTTGTTTTTAACACAACAGAAATAAATGTAGTAAGAAATCTGTTTCTGATTTCATTCCCTAAAATACTGAATATTACCGGCATTCTGCACAACGCAGAAAAACTTGTCGATGGACGTAGTATTCGATATATTGTCGGAAAAAGGATGCAAAAGTTTTTTTTGCTTAGCGAATATCTCAAAGAAAAATTTGAACCGCTAACAGATTTTAAACTGTCGGTATTTTACCCTGTATATTTTCCACCGTTTACCATCTGTCCGATAGAAAAATCCACCGACGAATTTTGGATCACAATCCCCGGAGGCGTAAATCCAACCCGAAAAGATTATACCGGATTATTGACTTGTCTGTTAAAAGAAGTTTTGCATCCAAAAATCAAATTGATTTTTCTTGGGGCGTCCGATGCCAGAATATATCCTGAAATAGATGCACTTCTGGCACAGACAAAATTGCGAGAAACACAAATTCTAACTTTTACAGGATTTGTCGAATATGATGTTTTTCATAGTTATATCGCTAAAAGTGACTTGATTATGCCGCTTATACATCCCTACAGGGATGGCTTTTATCGGGATAGCCGCATATCCGGAGCATTTAACCTGTCGTTTGCGTATAAAATTCCTTTGCTTGTTGAAGAATCCATGCAAAAATGGACTGATTTGCAAGGCGCAGCGTTTTATTACAGGGCTGAAAATATCGTTCAGGTTTTCAACTCGTTGATAGAACGGAAACTGGAGGTTGAACAGATGAAAAAAACAATGGCTCAGGATTGCCGCTGGAAAGAGGAACATCTTATGCGAAAATATCTTGAATTTATCGAATTATAAGTTAAATTTATTAATTAATGTGACATGAATATAATTTTTGACTGTGAACGAATGAAATATCCCTATACCGGATTATTTGAATATTGCGAACAGTTAGGCAAAAGTTTGCAGACGCATCTGACAGAAGACGATGACATAAGCTATTATCTCCCCGAAAAATACAAAGTCATTTTCGGGAAACGGGAGCATATTCCCTTGAAAAAGATTCATAAACTGTTTCCCGTTGGAATCAGACGACCAGCCGTTTGGCACACAACCTATCAACTGTCGCGCTACATGAAAAACGGGGGGCGAAAGGCGAAAAAGGCGCTTACAGTACACGACCTTAACTTCCTGTACGAAAAAACTTCAAAGGGGAAAATCAATAAGTACCTGAAAGCCCTGCAACGAAATATCGACAAATCCGACCATATAATTGCAATCTCCGAATATGCCAAAACCGACCTTGTGAATCATTTAAAGATAAATTGCCCGCTTTCTGTAATATACAATGGCTGCAATGTGGCGGAATTTCCGGAATTCGACACTCCGGCGTACCGTCCGGTGCATCCGTTTTTGTTTTCGTTGGGAACAGTCGAATGTAAAAAGAATTTCCACGTCCTGCCCTGCCTTTTGAAAGGAAATGATTATGAACTTATTATCGCCGGAAAAAGAAACGAAGATTATGTTGAAAAAATCATGGCGGAAGCCGCAAAACACGGTGTGTCCGAAAGAGTTAAACTGACCGGTCCCGTTACCGGCGAGGATAAATACTGGTATCTGAAAAACTGCGCCGCATTTCTGTTTCCATCACTGGCAGAAGGTTTTGGTATTCCACCCCTCGAGGCCATGCATGTTGGCAAACCGGTATTTTTATCGACTCTGACTTCGCTGCCCGAAATCGGCGGCAATCATGCATACTATTTCCATGATTTTGACCCCGATAACCTGTGCGCCACTTTTGAGTCGGGAATGAATCATTATGCTGCCACTCGCCCCGAAATGTCTATTATTCAACATGCTGCAAGCTTCAATTGGGAAAAAAGTGCATCGGAATACATGAAAATTTACAAATCAATATTGGAATAAATGATAACCGAGACTTTTCAAAAGCGGAATTTCAAAAAAAACGTTAACTTTGCTGCAAAATAAAACAGTAAGTAAATAAACAGTGATTAGTGATTAGTGATTAGTGATTGTGTCTGTCCGAAAACTCGAAAAAATGGCATATCTGCAAAGTCCCGCAAATATAAGGACGACACTTTATTAAGAAACCTCTCGTAATGTATCAGCAGCTGTGCCTCGTAATTCGTAATTCGTAATTGAAGAAGTCTTCTTCAATTATGAATTACATTTATTTATCTAATTTTCAACTCTTGATTCGCACTAATCACTAATCACTAATATCCCTAATCACTAAATAAATATGTAACGTACAGAAAAGAATGTGTTACATACGTAGAAAAATATGTAACGTACACGATAATTTTTGTTACATCAGTGCTTGCGCTTATGATATCTTACCAATATCTTTGTTCCGATAATTTTCTTTTTATTTACTTACTATATAATATTATTATTGTATGAAAAACATTTATCAAAAACATTGGGATTTTTGCTGTTTCTTATTCCTGCAGGAATTTCGGCGCAGGGTATTACGGTAACCGGTACGGTGCGGGATGCCAGCGGCGAAGCGCTTGTGGGAGTGAACGTGGTACAGCAGGGAGCAGGAAACGGTGTTGCAACGGATTTGGAGGGAAGATATTCTCTGAACCTTCCAACGGATGCAACTATTGAGTTTTCTTATATTGGGTACATACCTCAATCCATTGCAGTACAGGGACGCGAGGTAATTCATGTTGTGTTACAGGAAGACACGAAAACGCTCGAAGAAGTAGTAGTTGTCGGTTATGGAACGCAACGGCGGGAAGCCGTGACCGGTTCGGTGGCTTCGATGTCCGGTAATAAACTTACCGAAGTACAGACGGGCAATATCACGTCTGCAATGTCAGGACGAATAGCTGGTGTACAACTGACTCAAACAAGTTCCAAACCAGGAGACGATATGCGGATTCGTATTCGCGGCACACGTTCGTTCAGCGGAGATAACGATCCGCTCGTTGTATTGGACGGAATACCTTATGCCGGTACGATTGGCGACATTAATCCCAACGACATCAAAAGCATTGATATTTTGAAAGATGCTTCGGCAACCGCTATCTATGGTTCGCGCGGCGCCAATGGGGTAATTATCGTTACCACGAAAAAAGGCACGGCCGGGCAAGCAGCAAGAGTTACTTACAGTGGTTATTACGGTGCAAAAACACTATACCACCGTTATCCGATGATGACAGGAGACGAATTGTATGAAGTAAGAAAAATAGCCGGCGTCTACAAAGACACGGCAGGCGATCCTACCTTAGGAGCAGATGAGGCAAAGGGCAACAATACCGATTGGCAAGACTTGCTTTTCGACACGGGCAGTGTGATGAGCCATGATATAGGTGTTAGCGGCGGAACAGAAAGAGGAGCATACAATTTTGGCGCTGGTTACTATAAAGATGAGTCGGTACTGCCGGGGCAAGATTACAGCCGTATCAGTCTGCGTGCAAGTATTGATCAATCAATAGGAAAATATTTACGTTTCGGCTTGACTACCAACAATAATTACAACACGGCTAACGGACGAAGCATCGGAATGTCGAATGCGTTGCAACTTTCTCCGCTGATCAGTCCATACAATGAAGACGGAAGTTTAAAACAGCGGGTAAGTTCTGTAAATGATAATAACGTATGGGCTTATACAAGAGACTCTTACGAAAATTTAGGTGACAAATTTGCAGACAATCAGCGAAGCTATGCTTCTTACAACTCGTTATTTGGGGAAGTAAAAGCACCCTTCCTCGAAGGCTTGAGCTATCGCATCAATTTAGGCTTAAATCTGCGCGGCACGAATCGTGGGCAGTACAGGGGCGTAGGCGTGCTTAACGATGCCAGCGGTGCAGCATCCAACGGCTCACAGGATAAACGCTTTACCACACAATGGGTGGTTGAAAATTTGCTGACTTATGACAAATTTTTCGACAAACATCACATTAACTTTACCGGCTTGTATTCGGCAGAAAAGAGCCATACGGAGCGTTCTTATATTACAGCAATCAACATTCCTGCCGACTTTTTCCAATATTGGAATCTGGGACAGGCGCCCAAAGCGGATGTTACTGTTGACCCTGACGATCAGGAATATCAGGAATGGGGGCTGGAATCATGGATGGGACGTATAATGTATGATTATGACAGCCGTTACATGTTGAGCATTGCGGTTCGTTCCGACGGTTCGTCACGTTTGGCCGAAGGACACAAATGGCACACTTATCCGGCCATATCAGTCGGCTGGAACATAGGCCAGGAAGCGTTTATGGAAAATATAGGTTGGGTAGACAATTTGAAACTGCGTCTCGGTTGGGGACAAACATCCAATCAGGCAGTTGCACCTTATGGCACACTCGGTCGTCTGGGTTCTTATCCATACAATTTTGGCGGATCAAATACAACAGGCTATTATGTTGACGAAGTTCCGAATCCCGAACTGGGCTGGGAATATTCCATTACATATAATGCAGGTTTAGAGTTTTCGTTACTGAAAAATCGCTTATCGGGCAGTATTGATTATTACTTGACAAACACCGAAGATGTGTTGTATCAAGTACCGAAACCGGAATCAACCGGCGGCGGCAAGTACTGGGCAAACGTCGGTAAAGTACAAAACAAGGGGCTGGAACTCGCTTTAAATGGAACGATCTTTGATAACAGAGACGGATGGAGTTGGGATGTTGGCGTGAACTTTTATACCAATCACAACGAAGTTACTGAAATTTCAAGCGGTGTAGACAGAGATCCTGAAATCTTCTTATTCAAGGGCTCTCCGATAAACGTTGTTTACGATTACGAAAAAATTGGCATCTGGCAGGAAGGCGACCCTTATCGTGACATTTTAGAACAGGGTGGACACGTAGGTATGGTTAAGGTAAAATATACGGGTGAATACAATGCAGATGGAACGCCAGTTCGTGAAATCAGCGCTGAGGATCAGCAAATAATCGCTGTAGATCCGGCATGGCAGGGTGGTTTCAATACACGCATTGCCTATAAAAACTGGGATTTGAATCTGATCGGTTCTTATCAGCATGGAGGCACGTTGATTAGCGCGTTGCATTCGTCGAACGGTTACCTGAATTTGCTGACCGGTCGGCGCGGACAAGTGAAAGTGGATTACTGGACGCCCGAAAATACCGGCGCCAAATACCCAATACCTGCAGCTCCCCAAAGTGGCGATAACCAGAAATATGGTTCAACGCTCGGTTATTTCGACGCCTCTTATTTTAAAGTAGGACAAATTACGCTGGGCTACAATTTTGATCCCCAAATAGAGTGGTTCAGAAAAACAGGCTTGAGTAGCGCACGCTTGTATTTTACCCTGCAAAACGCTTTTGTGCTGTTCTCGTCTTTTGCCAACGAGACAGGACTGGATCCGGTAACCAATTCGTTTGGTAGCGAAAATGCGGCGGTTACTTCCAATTTGCCATATCGTAGCACTTATATGCCAGTAGTCAGCGCCAATACTCCGCAAACACGCAACTTTTTATTCGGACTGAATTTGTCGTTCTGAAATTTTTGTTAATTTAATTCAATTTTTAATTTGAAAAATAATATGAAAAATATAAATTTAAAAATCCTGTTTGGAACGATGGTCATTGCCTTAGCAGCTTCTTGTTCCGATATTTTGGAAGAAACGCCAAGAGATTCCTATACCACCGAATATTTCAAAACAGAACAAGGCATTCAAGGGGGTATGGTAGCGCTCTACTCTCACACCCGTTATATTTTCGGACAGTATTATTATGCTGCCCAGGAAAACGGTACGGATGAATACACCTACGCGCAAAGCGCTGACAATAACTTTAAGGATACTGATATGTCGGGCGCCGGTTCTCTCAATCCATCAAGCTGCCGTTCGGACGTTCTTTGGAATGAAGCATTTTCCAATATCAATACCGCAAACGGTATTCTGAAATTTGGCGGAGAAGGCGGCTTGTCGGAAGCATTGCTTTCTGAAGCACGTTTTTGGCGTGCCTGGGATTATTTTGAATTAGTACAAACTTTTGGCGGCGTGTCACTGGATTTAGGTTCCGGAGAATTGGAATTTAACACTGGCGCTTCACGGACTTCAACCCGAAACACTGTACCCGAAGTTTATACCAAAGCAATTTTCCCTGACTTGAAAACGGCTGTTACAAATCTTCCCGACAAGGCGCGCGTTGAAGGCGGAGTAACTAAAACAGCTGCCCGCCTGTATCTGGCAAAAGCCTATCTGACTTACGGCTGGTGGTTGCAAAATCCGGGCAATATACCTACTTATCCCGAATGCCCCCGCACCGATCCGGATGGACACGATGCAGCCTGGTATTTCCAGGAAGCCTATAATGTTGCTCTTGAAGGAATCGCGAATCCGGGTAAAAATTTTAGTGATAAAGTTTTTGGATTGCAACCGTATTTCTACGATGTAAACTTAGGAAGTAACGACCGTAACAGTGAAATTGTACTTTACAGCGATCATGTTCAGGACGAATATTACAATCAGGCGAGTTTGTCGTATTCCAACGGCACTGCTCCCGAAAGTTTTTCATCCTGGTTTGTGAACTGTAATACGGGAAATATTCGCAGTTCGGCTGACGGCGGAGCAACTTATGGCCTGGCATCGGTTCAACGTGAAGCGATTCAGTGGGGAGGACGCCCGTGGACTCGTATGGCGCCGCCTATCGAAGTATTTACGAACACCTTTGCCGATAAAACCAATGACAGCCGTTATGATGGTACTTTTGCAACTGTTTACCCTGGAAATTGGAATAAAAATTCAGCGGATGCAAACAAAACAGCGGTAAATGCAAACAAACTACCCGTAAGGCCGGGCGAAGCTGTGCTTACTTTCCTCGACGAAGATAATCCTGCTGTAGTTTATCCTTTGGGTGGAGGAGAAAGTAATGTGGGCGCCGGTACACTTCCAGGCAGATCCGACTGGGTGATTGCTCCCAGCGGAATTAGTCGCATTTACTATCCTGGATTGTGGAAAATAGGTACTTATCGTACCGACAACGGAACTGGTTTGGGACAACCCAACGGCGCACTTACCCGCCCATGGAATATTGCAAAATTTTCCGAATTTTATTTTATTGCTGCCGAAGCTGCCGTTAAAGGCGCTACCGGTACTCAAAGCGCAAGAGATCTGATCAACGTCATCCGTGCCCGTGCCGGTAAATGGCGCTTCAGTAATAATGGACAATGGAGTGGTAATGGCACAAAAATTGCCAATAATAGCGCCGCAATGGTGGCTGCAACTCCTGCTACTATTGATATCAATTACATTTTGGCAGAACGCAGCCGCGAATATTTCGGCGAAGGTTACCGTTGGCTGGATTTGGTACGTACGCAAAAATGGGCTGAAATTGCAAAAACATATACCATTTGCGGTACTGCAGTAGGCGACCATACACCGGTATCAGTTACTCGCACCATTGAAGCATATCATTATCTTCGCCCTATTCCACAAGCACAAATAGAAGGTATGACTATGAGCGCCGACGAAAAGAAAGCCTATCAGAATCCCGGATATAATTAATTGACTATTATTCCTGTTACCAACGTTTTTCGATAAAATTTTTAATCTTGCCGGAAAACGTTGGTAGGGAAATTTTCGTTTAATAATTTATTTAAATTTATAATAGATATAATCTCATGAAACAGTTAGTTACTTTTAGTAGAATGCTGTATTTATCCCTTGCTTTTTGCTTGTGGAGTACGGCATTAAATGCAGAAGATGCTCCGCTGGTGTATGGTGTAGAAAATACAGGCGCAAGCTGTGCCGCTCCTGTTCTGCCTGCTCCGGCTAATTTGCCTTCAGTGATTCGTTTGCCCAATCCGTTTGAATTTTCAAACGGACAAAGCCTTGTCAATACCCTGAACGACTGGCCGTGCCGGCGAAACGAAATCAAGCTGGAAATTGAAAACTACGAAATCGGTTTTAGACCTGCCCGTCCGGCAAATATCACGGCAACTTATACGCCCGATTCGGTATATACCACGCGAGAATTGGATTGGTCGACGATTGATTTCACAGACCCGGAATGGTATCTTCACCTGACCGATGACAATTACATTACGGTAGAACACTCAGCCAATTTTTTGGTTGTAACCGTCGTTGAAAACGGGAAAACACTTACCCTGTCTTCTCAAATAATTATACCTGCCGGAACCGGACCGTTTCCTGCCGTGATAGGTATTAGCGGCGCTACCGGCAGTTTGCCTGCTGCGCTTTTTGCCAATTGCATGCAAATTAATTACGACCCCGGTCAGGTGGCTGTAGATGGTCAAGCCAATACCGGTGCATTTTACGATCTGTACGGAATCCAGGCCGGTCATTACGCTGCCTGGTCTTGGGGTGTGAGCCGTATCATCGACGGCTTGGAATTAGTACAGTCGCAAATGAATGTCGATTTAGCACATATTGGCATCACCGGTTGTTCCCGTTATGGAAAATTGGCGCTGTTTGGCGGTGCATTCGACGAACGTATTGCGCTCACCATTGCTCAAGAACCGGGTGGTGGAGGCGCTGCTGCCTGGCGCGTTTCGGAATCGATTGGTAACGTTGAAAAAATCGATAATACGGATTATTCGTGGTTTATGCCTTCCATGCGGGATAATTTCAAAGGAAAAACAGACCGCTTGCCGCACGACCATCACGAATTGATTGCCATGATCGCCCCCCGCGCCGTTCTGATTTTGGGAAATGCCACCATCGACTGGCTGGCAGACCCATCCGGATACGTATCCTCTATGGCTGCCCGCGAAGTATGGAAAAAATTTGGCGTGGAAGATCGTATGGGATTCGATTTCACAGGTGGACACGACCACTGTAGCGCCCCAGCCAGCCAGACGGACGCTGCCGATGCATTTATCAAACGCTTTTTGTATGGCGACAACACGGTGAGTACAACTATTTTAACCTCTCCTTTTCAAGAGGTCAATTATCAGTTTTGGATCAAGGATTGGGCGAATGTAACGGAACCGACCGTACCACAACAGAATTTCTGGTATGAACCGGAAACGACGGCTTGCGGAACCTTAGGTAGTGATTTCGTTGTAGAGAGCGACGCCAACGCTTCCGGTGGCAAATACGTAACGGCTGGTAACGGTTTGAGTAGCGTTACGGAAGCGCCGGGTGCAAACGGACAACTTAAAATTACGTTTGATACGGAGAATCATGGAGAATTTTATGTTTTCTTGCATGCAAACTGTCCGAACACCAATTCCAATACGTTTTGGGCAAAGATAGATAATGACGATTTTGTACTGTACGATTACCTGGATACGTACGGACAATGGCAATGGACTCCCCTGATTACCGGCAGGCCTTTGCCTAAAGGTACCCACACGTTTACAATCGCTTACGCCGAAGCCGGTACGAAATTAGACCGGATTTTGATTACGAACGATCCTGCCGCAGTGCCCACTTCCGGTTTTGGCGGTGCGGAAACCGATTGCGAGCCTCCGAAAAAATATACTATACTGGATTTTGAAATCGGACATATCAACGACTGGTCAAAACTGAATCTGGGAGCCGGTATTGACATTACCCAAGAAGATAAACACGGCGGAAGCTATGGCCTTAAAATGGTCAACGGATCAAGTACAAGCGCTTGGAGTGTTCAGGTAACTACTCCGGATGTTGAAATCCATTCGGGACATACCTATACGGTTACTTTCTGGGTGCGTGCAATAGGCGGTGGCGGAAAAGGTCGAATTTCTACAGCCGGCAACGGAGCATTGGGTGGAACCTATTGGAATGATTTTGAAGTAGGC
>JAITHZ010000080.1 GCA_031279795.1 Bacteroidales bacterium | reverse complement strand
GGTCAGGGCGTACAGGTAATCGAAAGCCGCCCCGTAGGTGTGTGCCAGTGGCAGAAACGACAGCATCCTGTCGCCGGATTTGAGGCAGATATTTTCGTGGGCGAAATCCATATTCCCTTTCAGGTTGCCGCCGGTAATCATAACGCCCTTGCTGAAGCCGGTAGTGCCCGAAGTATAGTTTAAAACCAGCACTTCGCTGTCCGGCAGACTGGAATAGACGATGTCTTTGGCGGTAAATCCTTTCGGGTATTTTCCGTGGAATTGATTGTCGAGCTGCGACAGCAAGACGTCTAATTGCGCTCCGTCCTGCTGGAAAAGCAGGCGATTGGCGGTTATGGAGAAAGCGCCTTTGATATTCAGCAATTTTTCCTCATCCAAGCTGTCCCAAATTGAATCGGATGTAAAGAGGAGTTTCGATTCCGAATGATTGATGATATGACTCACGTCGTTAGGATTAAAATCCTGTAATACAGGCACAATCACAGCTCCGTAAGTGATGGTTGCCAAATGGACTATCGCCCAGTGAGCCGTATTTTTCCCGATAAGCGAAATCTTATCGCCCGGGACGATTCCAGATTCCTGAAATAAAATATGCAGTTTAGCTATTTCGCGGGCGAATTCGCCGTAGGTAAATGCCGTAGTGGTTCCGTAATCGTTCAAGGCCGGCCGGTTGAAATTTTTCCTGAAACTGTCTTCAAATAATTTGATAAATGTTTTCGTATTCATGGCACACTTCTTTATGTTTTGTGCAAAAATACGGAAAAGTTATGAAACGGCCATGTCTTTGGGAAAACTTTTTTCAGATACCGGAAGCCTTATTTTGGCTCCAGCCCAATCAGGGGCACCATGATTTCTTCCATCGAAATGCCGCCGTGCTGGAAGGTATTCGCGTAATACGACACATAATAATTGTAATTGTTGGGATAAGCAAAAAACTTTTCGTCCGAAGCAAAAATATATTTCGTACTGATGTTCGGCGCAGGCAAGCCCATTTTTAGCGGATTCGTTATTTCATAAACCTCTTTGGGATTGTAACTTAATGTTTTTCCGAGTTTGTAGCGCAGATTGGTATTTGTGCTTTTATCGCCGATTACCCGGATGGGTTCGTTAACACAAATTGTTCCGTGGTCGGTAGTCAGAATCACTTTGCAGCCTTTTTCGGCAATTTGGCGGAACAGTTCCAGCGCCGTCGAATGCTTGAACCAGGAGCGAGTCAGCGAACGGTAAGCCGCCTCGGAGGAGGCCAGTTCCCGCACCATTTTCGATTCCGTTCGGGCGTGCGACAGCATATCCACAAAATTCAGCACGATCACATTCAGCGGGTAGTTGTCGAACTGGTTGAAATTCTGCAACAGTTTTTCCCCATAACTCGATTCATTGATTTTGTGATAGGAAAAGGCATATTTTTTTCGGAAGCGTTCGAGTTGGGTTCTGATCAGTGGCGCTTCATTCAGGTTTTTACCTTCTTCCGAGTCCTCGTCGACCCACAATTCGGGAAACATTTTTGCGATTTGGGCGGGCATCAAGCCGGAAAAAATAGCGTTACGCGCATATTGTGTGGCCGTCGGAAGAATGGAATAATACAGGTCTTCCTGAAATGTGAAATATTCGGCCAGCATATCCTGCACTTCCCGCCACTGATCAAGACGGAAATTATCGATAAGAATGAAAAAGACCTTCTCGCCCCTGTCCAAAAGGGGGAAAAGCCGGGTTTTGAAAATATCGGGACTCATCAGGGGCCGGCCGGCGGTATCGGGAGCGCTTATCCAGCGTTCGTAATTTTTCCGGATGAATTTCCCGAACACCCGATTGGCTTCCTGTTTTTGGGTATGCAGCAAACCGGCCATTCCGGTTTGGGATTCTTCCAGCTCCAATTCCCAATATACCAGCTTTTTATAGACTTCTTTCCATTCTTCGGCCGTAAACGAATCGTTGATTTGCATCCCGATTTTCATAAAATCCTGCTGATAGCTCGACGCGGTTGCTTCGGTAATAATCCGGTTTTTATGCAAATTTTTCTTGATAGAAAGCAGTATTTGATTGGGATTGACCGGTTTGATAAGATAATCGGCGATTTTACTGCCGATGGCTTGATTCATGATGCCTTCGTCCTCGCTTTTGGTAATCATGACGACCGGCACGGTGGGATCGGTTTCCTTGATGATCGACAGCGTTTCCAAACCGCTCAGGCCGGGCATGTTTTCATCGAGGAAAATCAGGTCGAACGATTCGCCGTTTGCCGCATCGATCGCGTCCTGGCCGCTGCATACGGTTACTACCTCATATCCTTTTTCTTCCAGAAAGAGAACATGGGGTTTTAAGAGATCCATTTCGTCGTCCGCCCACAGCAGTCTGTCTTTTCGCATATTGTTTTGAGAGTTTGATTTGACCGGATACAAAGATAGGCGTTTTTTCAGGTTTGGCAAGGTATCTAAAAAAAATAATTTGTTTTTTCACTACAGGATTAGAAAAAATGGACATCAACGTCAGATAACGCATTTCTTATCTGATATTTTGGTCAAAACGCTTAGAGAATTGTATTCAATACAGTTAATAAATTCGTTCTGTTTATTGTTTATGATTAATAAATAAGTACTTTTGTATCGTTTATTAAATTTGAATAATAAACTTTCTCAAATTCTTTCGGACAAAGAAATTGAAAAATAGTTTGAAATAGAGCAATGAAAAACCAATTAATAAATTCCATTTCATACATCGCCGAAATCCGCCAAATTCTATCTTCGGCGCGACAAAAAGCCTATTCCGCCGTCAATTTTGCGATGGTCGAAGCCTATTGGCTTATCGGCAAACGCATTGTGGAAGAAGAACAGCACGGCAAAGAAAGGGCTGAATACGGAGAAGAAATCCTGCAAAACCTGTCGAAAGCATTAACCCTCGAATTTGGCAAAGGATTTTCGTATGCCAACCTGCGGAATTTCAGGCAGTTTTACCTGACGTATCCCAATGCGGAGATTTGCTACACAGTGTGTAGCAAATTGAGTTGGAGTCATAATCGACTGATTATGAGAGTTGAAAATAAAAATGCAAGAGAATACTACCTCAACGAAGCCGCAAAACAAAATTGGAGTGTACGGGTGTTAGAGAGAAACATAAATACCTTTTCGTATCAACGTTTACTGTCGTCAAACCAGGCAGATGATACTGTTGAGCAAAAAGACATTGAACAATTCGCCATTGGCGATTTTATCAAAGACCCGTATGTTTTTGAATTTCTGAATGTTCCGGAGCCTTACAATTCAAACGAGAAAGAACTTGAAACAGCATTGATTGACAATTTGCAACATTTCTTGATGGAACTGGGCAAAGGCTTTTCTTTTGTCGGGCGGCAATTCCGCATAAGTACCGAAACATCGCATTTTTACATTGACCTTGTATTTTACAATTACATCTTAAAATGTTTTGTACTGTTTGACCTCAAAACCCAAAAGCTACAGCATCAAGATATTGGGCAGATGGATATGTATGTGCGAATGTTTGACAACCTGAAACGTCGTGCCGACGACAATCCGACAATTGGTATTTTGCTTTGTTCCGATACCGAAAAAACGGTTGTACAATTCTCTGTTTTGAATGAAAGCAAACAACTTTTTGCAAGCAAATATATTCCTTATTTGCCAACCGAAGAGGAGTTGATTGCAGAAATCGAAAGGCAAAAATTAATTCTGAAATTAAAAATAGAAAGCTAAATGCCTGATTTCTCCTTTGCAAAAAATATAAGTGTACGAATTTCTATCGACGCTATATGTGTATAATGTCTAACCGGCAATGTTGGACGGCGGATATTGTGCATGCATAAAGCCAGCGGGTAAAATACAGAAGCTGTCCGAAAATCGGGCAGCTTTTTTAATGGATCGGCATGAAAAGAGGCCGTCTCAAAAGCCCGTCATTCCGCGCTTGACGCGGAATCTCCCGAAGTGGCGGGTTTTAAACCCTCCCTTGCTGATTATCAGCGAATTGCATGTAAGATTCAGTGTCGTTGCACGGAACGCAATGACGGTTTGCTCATTTTGAGCTTTTGAGACGGCCTGCATTTTTACAGGAAATGCTTAGCTATTTTAAATGGCTACTCAAAAAAAGAATTAGCGCAGAAAATATACATAGTCTTTACTTTTTTTGTTAATTGTATTTTACCTTTGTCCTC
>JAITHZ010000073.1 GCA_031279795.1 Bacteroidales bacterium | reverse complement strand
TTGTTTTCGACCGCATTATGGGTGAACGAATCGAAGCAACATTAGACGTACGATTGTAAGATTTCATTATACAAACAATGTATAATGATATGCATCAATATTCAATAAAATATAATAATGCATAACAAAAACAAATTGCTGATTTTAGTAGGTGCACCAGGAGCAGGAAAGACTGTCTTTGCCAACTATTTTCTTCGGACGGAAGAAAATTGGGTACGGTTGTGCAGGGACGACTTCCGAACAATGAATTTCATTGATGGCATGATGAGTAAGCATGAAGAAATTCTCATATCGGAAATGATAGATGCAGCTACAGAAACCCTGCTTCGGCGCGGCGCCAACGTACTGCTTGACGCCACGCATTGCAGAGCAGAGTACGTGAATCACTACATTGAAAAATTCGGAGAAATGGCAACAATTTCTTTCAAACTCTTTGATGTTCAGCTAAATGAACTGATAGAACGTTGCGAAAAACGCCGGATTGAAACCGGAAAATATATTCCAGTGAGCGCTATCAAACGCTATTTCAAGGAGCTGGAGGAGATGAAAGCAGCTTTCGATTTCTCGTCGCGCCCGCGCCGCGTACCTGTGGTGGCCACACAGGATGCATCGTTGCCCCGCGCCATTGTATGCGATTTGGATGGAACGCTGGCTCAGATGAACAACCGCAACCCTTACAACTCCACACAGTGCGACGAAGATTCACTGAATGAGCCGGTTGCAAAAGTGTTGACGCTATTTTCAGCCAACGGTTACCAAATTTTGCTGGTGTCGGGAAGGGAAGAAATCGCCCGCGAACCAACCATTCGTTTCCTTGATAAATATGCTATCCCGTATCAACACCTTTGGATGAGGCCAAACAGAGATTATCGTAAAGACGCTGTGGTGAAACGTGAAATTTTCAATACGGAAATCGCTGGCAGGTTCTTTGTCGAATTTGTACTTGACGACCGTGACCAAGTGGTAGAGATGTGGCGAAAAGACTTGAAACTGAATTGTTTTCAGGTAAATTACGGAAGATTTTGATTGCCAACAACATATTGTAAAAAATGGAACATTGCGATTAGTTAAAAAAAATAACTCAAAGCTCTCCGATGAAGAATTGCTGGCAGCGTACTGCAAAACATCTGATCCTGAATATTTTGGAGAACTGTACAACCGCTATATTCCGCTTCTGTACGGTTTGTGTCTAAAGTATCTGCAACAGGAAGAAAAAGCTGAAGATGCAGTGATGCAACTGTTTGAAGAGTTATTTCCCAAAATAGCCAGTTACGAAATTAAAACATTCCGAACATGGATTTACAGTGTGGCCAAAAACCATTGCCTGCAATTGTTGCGAAAAAACGACCCCGAAATTACTGTCGATTTTTCGACGCAATTTATGGAATTTGCTGATATGCTGCATCTACTCAATGATGAAGAAAGTGATGACGAACGGTGGAAGCTCCTGCAATCCTGTCTGGAAAAATTGCCAGAAAAGCAGCAAGTTGCTATTCGCAAGTTTTTTTATGAAGAAATGTCGTATGCCGATATTGTTGAAGCTACCGACTATCAGCTAAAAAATGTAAAAAGTTATATTCAAAACGGAAAACGTAACCTGAAAATTTGTATAGAAAATAACATGCCCTCATGAACCTGTTGCCTTATATAAATGGACGACGAACCGGAAAAGAAGCACACCGAATCGAATACAAAGCGATGAAAGATTCGTTTCTGGCAGATGCACTGGAAGGATACGAACGAGTATCTGGCAATCATTCAGCTACCATCATTCGCATGAAACGAAAAATGCATAAACGGGTGAGAAAAACGCAACACATCACTTGGATTGCTGCTGCATCTTTGCTTATTTTGTTGTCGGTCGGTTATTATTATTTTATGATTACCGAAAAGAATGGCGAGTTGATTTCGCAGGAAATCACCAATCGCTCAAAGCCATTCCATAATTTGTATAGCGAAGAAATAAGCGAAAGTACTGATTATATAAATAGCATTGAAAATAAATCTGTAGCTATTGCTGATAAAGAAATTGGTGTAGATTTGGGAAATAGTATTGTGAAGAATGAGAGTAGTGATGCAAAGGAAATAGAAAATAGCACAACTGTCAAATTGGCGTCAAAAACAAAGGCAGTCAGAGGTAAAGTGACAGACGAATATGGGGAAGCTATTATTGGAGCGTCCATTAGACAAAAAGGAACCGAAAAAGGAACCGTTACCGATTCTATCGGTAATTTTTCACTTCCAATAGACGACGACTTAAATGAAACGAAACTGAACATCAATTATATTGGTTATGAACCGGTGGAAGTTGCTATTGCAGGCAATGATAATATGCTGATAGCCATGCATGAAAATGAAAATGTGCTGTCCGAAGTTGTTGTTACAGACGCAGCTTCAAAAAAGCGAAAATTTGAAAAGGCAACAGTCTCAAATGTTCGTCCAACACCGACGATGGGGTATTCTGAACTCAATAAGTTCTTGAAAAACAATGTGAAACAGCCGTCGGATGCAGCTTGCGCTCAGACAAAAGGCAAAGTCGTTTTAAGTTTTTATGTTGATGAATCAGGCAAACCATGTAAGATTCAAGTGAAAAAATCACTGTGCACATCAGCCGACCAAGCAGCAATTGATTTGCTGCTGAGCGCCGGCCTTTGGACACTTGGCAACTTGCCCTGCGAAATAGAGGTAATATTTTCGGGGAAGTAATTTCTCCTTAAAAGTACGCCCGCACTTCGCATAACAGGACTGTATGTGCTGTGCCGCCTATTGTCTGAACTGTGATTTTTGGAAAAAGAATCCACAAAGAATTGACTGAAAAAGACGAAAATACAAGAAGCGAGATGATGTTCGACATTATTTCAAACGTGCAGTATGAAATTCCCGATTATTCGTATGGAGATGTATTGCAACTTGGAAATGAAGAAAAGAAAATTTTAAAGTTGCTGACGAATAAAATAAATTTGATGTTAGAAAACGCATATAATAAAATGAAATTAATACATTATTGAAGCAGGAAGAAATAAATGGAATATCTTGTTATTGACATAATTGAATATACTCAAAATAATTTTCCTGGATATGTTCGTTGTAAATTTAAAGACGTTTTTGGAAACACACATTATTTTGAAAAAAAAATCTCAATAGTTTCTGTT
>JAITHZ010000068.1 GCA_031279795.1 Bacteroidales bacterium | reverse complement strand
AAAGGCGGCGTAGACGCGCTGCCTAAAATTCCGCTTCCGGCCATTGCGCATGTAGTTTTGAACAACAATTTGCAGCATTATGTAGTCATCTATTCCGTTGGAAAAAAGACGATTACATATATGGATCCCGCCGACGGACAAATGCACTGTGAAAAAATAGAATCATTTAAGGAAAAATGGACGGGCGCACTGATTTTACTCGTTCCGGGAGAGGAATTTCGCGAAGAAAACACCAAAATATCTATTTTTAAGCGTTTTATCTATCTTATTGCACCGCATAAAACGGTGGTCGCCGCCTCGCTTTTCGGTGCAATCATTTACACTGTACTCGGTTTGTCGATGTCGATTTATATCCAAAAAATAACCGATAATGTGTTTGTAGGCGGCAATAAAAATCTTCTCAATCTATTGAGTATCGCAATGATACTAATCCTTCTGATACAGATTTTCGTAGGCCTGAGTAAAAGCGTTTTCATGCTCAACACCGGACAGAAAATAGATGCGCGGCTGATTTTGGGTTACTACAAGCACTTGTTAAAACTTCCGCAACGGTTTTTCGATACCATGCGGGTCGGCGAAATCATTTCTCGTATCAATGATGCAGTCAAAATCAGGCTGTTTATTAATGATGTGGCTATTTCGCTGATTGTCAATTTCTTTATTGTATTTTTCTCCTTTGCCTTGATGTTTGTTTACAGCTGGAAACTGGCTTTCATTCTGCTTATTTCCATCCCGCTTTATTTTGTTATCTATTTAATTACAAACAAGTTAAATAAAAAGAGAGAACGACGATTGATGGAAGACAGCGCTGAACTTGAAAGCCAGCTGGTGGAATCGCTCCATTCGGTCAAAACCATCAAACAGTTTGGAATTGAGGATTTTGCCAATATCAAAACGGAAAACCGATTTATACGGCTATTAAATTCAGTTTATAAATCAGCGATCAATTCGTTTTTTACTGCTAATTCATCGGAATTTGTCAGCCGGATTTTTACGATAATTATCCTTTGGACAGGCTCTTATCTCGTCATAGAACGTACAATCACACCGGGCGAACTGATGAGTTTCTACGCACTGATCGGCTATCTGACCGGCCCGATTTCCAGCTTGATAGGGATGAACAAAACCGTACAAAACGCACTGATTGCTGCCGATCGCCTATTTGAAATCATGGATCTGGAACGGGAAAGCAGCGAAAATAAAATTCCAATGCACAAAGACCTGCTTGGCGGTATTGTGTTCGATACTGTTTCGTTCAGCTACGGCACACGGGTAGATGTGTTTGAAAATTTCACACTGACTATTCCCCAGGGAAAATTAACGGCGATCATCGGCGAAAGCGGGAGCGGCAAAACTACGCTTGCTGCGCTGCTTCTAAAACTTTATCCTCTGAAAGCCGGAAAGATTTTGATCGGTCAGACCAATATTGATTATTTTGAAAATCAAAGTCTCAGGCAAATAATTAGCAGTGTACCTCAACAGTTGAACTTATTTGCCGGCAATGTCGTGGAAAATATTGCTTTGGGCGAATTTCGACCCAATTTACAACGGATTGTCGAAATCTGCACCCAACTGGGCATGTTGCCCTTTATTGAGAAATTACCGAATGGTTTTGAAACGTATCTGGGCGAAAACGGCGCCTCACTTTCGGGCGGCCAGAAGCAGCGCCTGGCCATTGCCCGCGCATTGTATAAAAATCCGGAAATCCTGATACTCGACGAGGCGACTTCTTCGCTGGATTCAGAGTCGGAACAATTTGTGCAACAAACCATTCAAGTGCTTAAAAACCAGGGAAAAACAATTATTATCATTGCACATCGATTGAGTACGGTGATTCATGCCGATAAAATTGTTGTGCTCGAAAACGGACGTTTGATCGAGGAGGGCAATCATTCATCGCTCTATGTGGCCGGCACTCGCTATTATGGAATGTGGCAGAAACAACAGCCAAGATTTTGAAGGCATTCAAAACCGAAAAAAATTCTTAGCATTATAATAACTGATATTTTCTACCATTTTCCCCAGAAAATCAAGTTCTTCCGCCGGTAGCAGGCCGTTTTCTACATCGTTTCCGATTAAATTGCATAAGGTTCGGCGAAAATATTCGTGGCGCGGATAGGATAGAAAACTGCGCGAATCGGTCAACATGCCGATAAACCGGCTCAGCAGGCCGAGTACCGACAGGCTGTTCATCTGCTTTTCCATACCGTCTTTCTGATCCAAAAACCACCAGCCCGATCCGAATTGTATTTTTCCGGCAACACTGCCATCCTGAAAATTGCCGATCATCGTGGCAATCATTTCATTATCGGCCGGATTCAGGTTGTAGAGAATTGTTTTTGCTAATTTATTTTGCCTGTCGAGCGTGTCCAGGAATTTCGACAGGGCTTTTGCTGTCAGAAAAGTGCCGATGGAATCGAAACCGGTATCGGGTCCTGCCTGCTTGAATAAACGGGTGTTATTGTTTCGGATAACGCCGTAGTGGAACTGCTGTGTCCAGCCTTTTTCCCAATCCATTTCGGCGAAAATGATCAGCATCGCCGATTTGAATTGCCTGATTTCACCGGGCGTTAGTTCCTGGCCGCCATATATTTTGTTGAAGATCGCTTTGATTTCTGTTTCGGTATACTCTTCGGCGTAAAACTCTTCGATACCGTGGTCGGACAACTTGCAACCCTGTTCGGCAAAGAAATCCTGCCGCTTGCGAAGCGCCGCGATTAAATCGTCGAAAGTGGAAATATGGATGCCCG
>JAITHZ010000050.1 GCA_031279795.1 Bacteroidales bacterium | reverse complement strand
GTTGTAAGAGTCAATTATCAGTGAATTACGGCACGTGTTCTTTTGTTGCGAGCGGTTATTTTGCGGAATGTAACTGCTGATAGCCGCATTGATGTCGGCAGCGTCCACGCCGAAGAATTTTCCGACAGCAACAGCCGCCAGCGCATTCTCCAGGTTGTATCCGCCAACAAGATGCGTGCCGGTTTCCTGATGATGGCTGTCTACCGATTGCCATTCAAACGACATGTACAGCGAGTCATTCTGCAAATTTCCAGTTACGAACAAACCCGGTGAAACCCCATATTCCACTTTGGTCATTCCGGAAGCTATTTGCTGTAAATAGTTGTTTTCGTGACGAATAAATAGGGTATTGCTCGTTTTGCGAACTGCGTCATACAATTCGCCTTTTGCGCGAATAACGCCTTCGAGCGAACCAAAACCCTCCAGGTGTGCTTTACCTACATTGGTAATCAGGCCATAGTCCGGCGTCACCATTTCGCACAGTTCCTTGATTTCGCCGGGGTGGTTTGCTCCCATTTCAATAACGGCAATTTCGTGTTTAGCCTTCAGCTGCAGCAATGTTAGCGGCACACCGATATGGTTGTTGAGATTTCCCTGTGTACAGTGGACGTGATAATTTTGTGCTAAAACGGCGGCAATCAATTCTTTAGTTGTTGTTTTGCCATTTGTTCCGGTAATCCCGATAATCTTCCCCCGAAATTGTTTCCGATGAAATCCGGCTAACTGCTGCAATGTTGTCAAGCAGTTGTCAACAAGGAAAATTGATTTATTATCAGCATATTCCGGCTCATCGACAAAAGCATAAGCGCAACCGCGTTCAATCGCTTGACGGGCAAACTTGTTGCCATTAAACGAAATGCCTTTCAGCGCAAAAAAGATAGAACCCTGCGGCGTATTCCGGCTATCGGTAGTGACAGCAGGATGTTCCAAAAATAATGGATAAATGGATTGAATTTGCATCTTCAGTTGTTTTTCATTTGCGATTGCAAAAGTAGTCATATATTTTTTACCTTTGCAGAAAATTTTTATTCAACACGATAAATGAAAACAGTTATTTCTCCAAAATTCCGTTATGCATTGATTCTCATTGCTCAGCTGATATTGGGCGCGACATTTGTTTTTTCCGGTTTTGTAAAGGGTGACGATCCGTATGGTTTTGTTTACAAGATTCAGGATTACCTGGAGGCATTTGGGCTGTATTCGCTCGCCACGGTTGCTTTTCCTGCCGCATTTAGCCTCATCGTGCTGGAATTTTTGCTGGGTATCAACATCTTATTAGGTATGCATGTGAAAATAACCGGCATCCTGTTGTTGATTTTTTTGGGCATTATGACGCCATTGACGCTGTATCTGGCGTTGGCAAATCCAGTAGAAGACTGCGGCTGTTTTGGCGATGCGCTGATAATTACCAATTGGCAAACCTTCGGAAAAAATATCGTTTTGTCAGGTTTAGCAATTTTTATATTTATTTACCGGAAGGAAGTAAAATCTCCGTTTTCCGACAAAATGCAATGGCTGGCCACATTGTCATCGGCTGTTTATATTCTTGGAACAGGAATAATTGGCGTGCTGTTTTCCCCGGTATTTGATTTTCGTCCCTACAAAGTCGGCGTAAGTATTCCCGAAGCCATGACGCTTCCCGAAGGAGCTGCAATAGACGAATACGAATCGTCGTATGTTTATGCCAAAAACGGAGAGGAAAAAGTTTTTTCGCGTCTGGAAGATGTACCTGCCGATGATGACACGTGGACTTTTGTGGCCACAAACCGCAAATTGATTAAAAAAGGAGACCAGCCGACAATTCACGATTTTGTCATCACGGATATCGAAACGGGCGACGACATTACGGAAAAAATCTTGACATTGCCCGACTTCTCTTTCATGCTGATTTCCCGAAATCTGGCAGAAGCGAATATTGACCATATCGAAAAAATCAATGATGTACATGACTTTTGCACCAGCTATGGTTATGGTTTTTACTGTCTTACATCGTCCACTCCAGAACAGATTGCACAATGGAAACGCCGTACTGCTGCCGAATATCCGTTCTGCACGATGGATGAAACAACGCTCAAAACGATACTTCGCTCAAATCCAGGACTGATGCTGATTAAAAATGGCGTTATTTACGACAAGTGGCACTACAACGAATTTCCTTCGGATGCCGAACTGTCGCAGGCGCTGGATGCATCGCCACTTGGCAGTATCAACTATCCCGACAACAGATTCAGAGTAATGACCGTGAGTTTGTCGTTTGTCATGCTGCTGCTGACTGTATTCGGTCTGGACAAACTGGCGCTGCTTATTCAGCGTTGGAAAAGAAAACATTAGCTAAATTATCTGGTAGTATGAGAATTCTGGTTGTTGATGAAAATAAAAGTGTATTGAGCGCTTTGCGAATATTGCTAAATACCTGCTTTGAAGATGTGATACTTTTACCTTCGCCCGACCAGCTATTGACAGTCATAAAGGAGAAAAATCCAGATGTAGCGCTGCTTTGCATGAATTTGTCAGTCGACAGTGAAGAATTTTTCTGGCTTTCCGAAATCAAAAAGCTTGATGCCGAACTTCCGGTGGTTCTTTTCACTGCATGTGCCGATATTGATTTGGCAGTAAGAGCATTAAAAGAAGGAGCTTTCGATTTTGTTGTCAAGCCATGTGACAATGCCAAACTTTTGGCAACGCTGCAATCGGCGTGGTCGTTGCGGCAATCGCGAAAAGAAGTCAAAAAGCTAACAGAAAAACAGCAGGTTTTGAATCGGGAACTTAGCAGAGAATGTGCTGCTTGCTGGGGACAGTCGGAAGTAATGCAGGAATTGATGATAATGGTGCGAAAAGTAGCAGTCACCGACGCCAACGTATTGATAACCGGCGAAACCGGTACCGGCAAAGAAGTGATTGCAAAAGAAATACATAAATGCTCGCTGCGGGCGAACGAAACGCTGGTTACGGCAGATTTGGGAACAATAACGGAAACGCTGGTCGAAAGCGAACTGTTCGGACATGTGAAGGGCGCATTTATCGACGCAAAAAGCGACTGTGCCGGAAACCTTGAAGCTGCCGATAACGGAACACTGTTTTTGGACGAAATCACTAACTTGAGCTATCCGCTGCAAGCCAAGCTGTTGACCGTATTGCAGTCAAGAAAAGTAACCCGTATTGGGAGCAATAAGCCCATTTCGGTAAATATCAGGCTAATATCTGCCACAAACAGGGAAATTTTCAAAGCAGCGCACGATGGCTTGTTTCGGAAAGACTTGCTGTACCGCATCAATACGATTCATCTGGAAATTCCACCCCTGCGTGAACGGCGGGAGGACATTGTACCGCTGGCTGATTTTTTTCTGAAAAGATTTGCTGAAAAATACCTTAAGGGAATGGTAACCCTCTCGAAAGAAACTGCGCATAAACTGGAAAAATACAACTGGCCAGGAAATATCCGCGAGTTGAAACATGCAGTAGAAAAGGCTGTTATATTGTGCGACAGTCACGAATTGCAGCCGTCGGATTTCTACATTCGTTCGCTGGAAGACCGTACCTCGCTGCTGGGAGCCATTA
>JAITHZ010000014.1 GCA_031279795.1 Bacteroidales bacterium | reverse complement strand
ATGACCAAATTTACAATTATATTGCCGATTTTATCAGCGGCGTCCTGACACGAGAACAATTCTGGATTTTAGCAAAATTCAAATATCCTACACACCAGATATGTTTTTGTTCAGAAATTGCCCTAAAATATATAACATTCAAAAAATCAATTGAATATGGAAGGTAGAGAAGAAAAATATCAGAACGATTTGTTTTTTGTTTGCAGTTTGCTTGAATACCTCGCCCGGAAAACCAACAATCATTGCAGCGTAGTTGTAAATGCCATTGGCAAAGAAAAGTTGCAGCATTTACTTGATTTGGCAGATGTGTTTCACAGCGAAAATCTCGAAAAAATTACAGACGAACTGATAGAAAAACATCATATTGAAACAGGATTTTTTGACAATATTTCCGGCTGCAAGTATCAGACGCCAAGCCATTGGGATATAGGCAAAGTCTATAAGCGTCTCATTATTATGATATTGAAACATAATTCTTCAAAAAATCCAATTGATGCACTAAGTGAGGTGTATAACTCGTGGATTTCCCGAAAAATTGAAAATTACGAAAGCAGTATGTATTACGAAAATCCAGATTATATCTATCAATCGTATTTGAATGGCGATGTATTGTAAAAATGACTAAAAAAGAATAAATAGTCTATGATTTCAATAGCAATGGCAACTTATAATGGCGACAAGTATCTGCATGAACAGATTGACTCCATTCTGGCTCAAACCGAACAGGATTTTGAATTGGTGGTGAGCGATGACCATTCGATGGACAAAACTTGGGAAATTTTGCAGGAATATGCCTCAAAATATAGCCGTATACATATTTATCAAAATGAACAGAATCTTGGTTTTGTGAAAAATTTTGAAAGGGCAATGACCTTGTGTAAAGGCGAATACATTGCTTTATGCGATCAGGACGACATTTGGACTTTTGACCATTTAAGCGTTCTGCTCGAAAATATCGGCGAGAACAGTTGCTGTTGCGGCGATGCTATATTGCTCGAAAATGGAGAGTTAACCGACAGATTGAGCAAAAGAGATGGTGTTGTTGTAACGTATTTAGATACTCCTGATAAAAAATTAAAACGAATTTTATACAGTGGCAGCCCTTTCCAGGGAGCGTCAATGATGGTAAAACAATCGCATTTGAAATACATTTTTCCGTTTCCATCCATCAACATGCATGATGTGTGGATTGCCTTGTATGCTTGCATAAACAACAGTATGGAATATACAGTGGATAAAACAATTACGTATTATCGCCAACACGCCGCCCAGATCACCAGACACGAAAAACGCAGCCAATGGTATTATGTCCGAAATCTCAACCGAAATAAATACAAGCAATCAGATAGATTGCTGTATATCAACGCACTGCTGCAGCGATTCCCTGAAATGGACGAAAACCACAAAAATGAACTGCTCATGGCAAAACGATGGTTTGAGAAACAGCATAGCCGATGGTTTCGGTTTAAAAACATACCGTTTTGGATAAAAACCTATCCATATCGTTTCCCAAATCAATCGCGGAAACTGCTTTTGTTGAAACTTGCAAGATTTTTATTTTTATAAAATGAAAAACATAACACTTATATTTGCCGGCGGTTCGGGCATACGCATGAACAGCCAAGCCAAGCCGAAACAGTTTTTGCAACTGCACGGGAAGGAAATAATTATTCATACCATTGAACATTTTGAGCGGCATGCCGAAATTGACGCAATTGCAGTGGTGTGCATTGCGGAATGGATCCCGTTTTTCCGTTCATTACTGCCCAACTATCAAATTGAGAAGGTAAAATGGGTGCTTGCAGGAGGCGCTACAGGACAGGAATCCATTTTTAATGGACTGGCGGCGATAAAAAACGATTGCACAGAAAATGCAACCGTATTAATTCACGACGGCGTACGCCCACTGATAAACGCCGAGTTGATAACAAACTGCATCCGTTCGGTGGAAAAACACGGTTCGGCAATCACCGTTACGCCCGAAATAGAAACGGTAGTAGCGCTTGACGCCGAAAAAAAAATTTCGTCAATTACCGACCGAAGCAATTGCTTTCACGCCAAAGCGCCACAGTGTTTTCGACTGAACGACATTTACACATCACACCTGAAAGCCCGAAAAGAGGGCTTGACTGATGTGATTGATTCCGCCTCGCTGATGGCTCGCTACGGACACGCACTTTATACGGTCGAAGGCGGCTACGAAAATGTAAAAATCACCACGCCAACCGATTTTTATATCTTCCGCGCTTTGTTTGAAGCAAAAGAAAATTTGCAAATATTTGGATTGTAAAACAATTACTACTAATTACTAATGAATCAAGCATATCCCTCTCGTTTGCTGGAAAATGCAGTAAACGAATTTTCAAAACTCCCCGGAATTGGCAGAAAAACAGCGCTCCGGCTGGTTTTATATCTTCTTCGGCAGGATCATGAAATGGTCACCGGCTTTGCCGAATCGCTGATAAAGCTGAAAAACGAAGTGAATTATTGTCGCGTATGTCACAATATTTCCGATACAGCAGTGTGCGCCATTTGTTCCAATCAGAACCGCGTCCAGCACACAGTATGCGTCGTAGAAAATATCAAGGATGTACTGGTTATCGAAAACACATTGCAATTCAACGGGTTATATCACGTGCTGGGAGGTATTATTTCGCCGGTAGATGGAATCGGGCCAGGCAATCTTGAAATAGACAGTTTGATAACCAGAATTTCGGCAGAAGGCATTACGGAAGTTATTCTGGCACTCAGCGCTACGATGGAAGGAGATGCAACGAATTTTTATATTTTTAGAAAACTTTCTGGCTTTAAAGATCTGAAAACAACAGTGATAGCTCGAGGCGTATCTATCGGAGACGAATTGGAATATGCCGACGAAATTACGCTGGGACGCTCCATTGTGAATCGTACACTGTTTAGCGAATCATTTAAATTAAATTAAAAAACAACGATTAATCAATAAATTAAATTTTTTCCTGAAGAATTTCATCTATCTTTGAAAACTCATTTTGGTTACAAATTGCAAACTTGTAAAATAAAATAATACAAATAAACTATAAAATAAGATAAGAGTATGATTATTGCAGTAGATTTCGATGGAACGATAGTAGAACATGCGTATCCAAGAATTGGAAAGGAAATTCCCTTTGCCATTGAAACCCTGAAACGATTGCAGCGCGAGGAACAGCATCAGCTAATTCTTTGGACAGTAAGAGAAGGTGAACTGTTGGATGAGGCCGTTGCCTATTGCCGGAAAAAAGGATTGGAATTTTATGCCGTAAACCGTAATTCACCCGAAGACGACACCGAAATGCAGGGGTGCCGCAAACTGAATGCCGATGTATTTATTGATGATTGCAATTTGGGAGGAATTCCCGACTGGGGCGTTATTTACAAACTGATGAAAAATCCACACGACATGTATTCTTCCTTTGAAGAAATCGTCGGTTCTGTATATTCCAAACGAAAAAAGAATTTTCTCATTCGCTTGGGCGAAAGTCTGGAACGAAAATAGACAAGAAGCGAAACAAAAAAATTTAAATCTTTATAATTCATGAAAAATATGTTCGAAAATGAAAGTATTCGGCTTCGAGCGCTTGAGCCGGAAGATATTGATATTCTTTATCGTTGGGAAAACGATACCTCCCTGTGGAGCAACGGAAATACGCTCTCGCCATGGTCACGTTTTTCGCTTCGCCGCTACATTGAAGAATCGTTTCAAAATATTTATGAAATCAAACAGCTGCGATTAATGATAATACTGAAAGAAAACTTCGAAACGATTGGAGCTGTTGATTTATTTAATTTTGACCCGTTTCATGAACGGGCTGAAATAGGAATATTGATTGACAAAAATTACCGCAACAGAGGATTGGCCGAACAATCGTTGCTGCTCATGAAAGGATATGCATTTCAATACCTGAAAATAAAACAGTTATATGTACACATTCCCGAAAGCAACGACACAAGCCTGCGCCTTTTTCAACGTTGTGGTTTCCTCATTTCGGGAAAATTGCAAAAATGGATAAAAGTCGGCGACACATTTAGGGATGTTTATTTGTTACAGTTATTGATTTCACAAACCGCATAATATGGAAACAACAGAAGTTAGAATTGACAAGTGGATGTGGGCTACACGTCTGTTCAAGAGCCGGACGTCCGCCGTAGAAGCATGCAAAAAAGGACGCGTGATGATGAACAGCATGTCGGTAAAAGCCTCGCGGATGATAAAAGTCGGCGATATGGTGCAAATACGCAAGCCTCCGATCACGTATTCGTTTAAAGTGCTGGCGCTTGTCGAACGGCGAATGAGCGCTAAACTCGTTCCCGATTACATTGAGAATGTCACCACGCCAGATCAGTACGAAATTCTCGAACTGGAGAAAATAAACGGCTTTGTAAACCGCGAGAAAGGCGTCGGCCGCCCTACCAAAAAAGAACGTCGCGACCTGGACGCTTTTGCCGTTCCGCAATGTATGGATGATGTCGACTTTGATTTCGATTCTTAGTTTTATGTCCTTTGCTGCTATGGGAAATTATACATTCATTCAAAATGAAAATACGACTGAAAGAATTAAGTAAAATCGGTTATATAAATAATGTGTCGCGCAGTCTGGCTATGAGTATCATTTCAAAACACTGCAAACGCGACACGAAAGAAACGATTATTCGGGTATTGGAGCAAATACGCAAAACCCCGCAAGCATTTATTGGCAATGAAGTCTGGGGCAAACTGGCGGAACATTTTTGTCCACCATCAGAAACAAAAACATTCACAGCCTATGAATTACACGAAAAGGCGTTGGCTTTCAAAACCTATGGAGGAAAATACATTGAACCCATCGCCAAACAGCAAATGGAACTTGCCATGCGTTTGCCGGTTTCCATGGCCGGTGCGTTGATGGCTGATGCACATGCCGGTTACGGTTTGCCGATAGGCGGAGTGCTGGCTGTTGAACGAGCAGTCATTCCCTATGCTGTTGGCGTGGATATCGGTTGCCGGATGGAACTATCTATTTTTGATGAAATGTCTGCTTTTTTAAACCGTTATGCATATCAAATCAAACAGGCATTGAAAGAAAATACACACTTCGGCATGGAGGGCGGAATTGGATTTTCTCAACGACACAACATTCTGGAACGTTCTGAATTTCAAACAGATGCTTTCATGAAGAACTTGCATGGGAAAGCAATCCGGCAATTAGGTTCTTCCGGCGGCGGTAACCATTTTGTGGAATTTGGCGAATTGGAATTAGTTGAAGAAAACACGTTGGATTTACCGGCAGGACGATATACCGCCCTGCTGTCGCATTCCGGATCACGCGGTTTGGGAACGGAGATCGCCCGCCATTACAGCGAAATCGCCCGTGAACGGTGCCGATTGCCCCGTGAAGCCGGACATTTCGCCTGGTTAGATATGGACTCGGAAGCAGGGCAAGCCTATTGGATGAGTATGAATCTGGCAGGAGATTACGCCAAAGCATGTCACGAGTGTATTCACCGCAATCTGGCAAAAGCCTTGGGATTGAATATAATGAAAACCATTGGAAACCATCATAATTTCGCATGGAAAGAACTCCTGAGCGATGGACGGGAAGCGATTGTACACCGCAAGGGAGCAACTCCTGCGCATACGGGCGAACATGGCATCATACCGGGGAGTATGACCACGTCGGGGTATTTAGTCACAGGATGTGGAAGATCCGAATCGCTAAGTTCTGCCTCTCATGGAGCAGGACGTGCAATGTCTCGCCAGAGAGCAAAAGAAAATTTCACGCAGTCGGCGCTCAAAAAGATGCTGGCCAGTGCAAATGTTCAACTTATAGGCGGCAGCGTGGAAGAAGCTCCCCTGGCATACAAGAACATAGACAGGGTGATGGACTTTCAAAAAGAATTGATTACCATTCAGGGAAAATTCATGCCCCGCATAGTGCGAATGAATAAAGAATAAGAAACTGATTTATCATTTTCTACGAAGCTGGAAAATACGAAACAACAAGTATCTTTCGCGTTTTTTCATCAATTCGGTAACGGTTGTCAGAGCGATGGCCGACTACCCAGACTATATCCTGGGAAGCGGTGCACATCAACCACGCATTTTCTTTTTCGATCAGATTCAATTTGTTGTCAGAGAAGAAATCACTGATTTTCTTGCGCCCTTTCATTCCAAAAGGAACAAACCAATCTCCTTGTTCCCAGCGTTTTATTTTTAAGGGAAATTGAATTTTGTCGAAATCAACATAAGCTATATTTTTATCGTGCTGAAACTGAAATGATGTACTGTTTTCAACTACAGTAAATGCAAGATTTACAGGATAAAATATCGCTTCGGCGCCCTGTTCAATCAAGAAAGCGTTTTTGGGCTCACGGTTTATCCGGATAACAATCAGTTTTTCACGGTCTTTGATTAACCGGAAACAATTGTTTGAGGAAAAAAATGTCTTCCCGGGTATAGCATCCAATCCAGCGTGAATATCAGCAATTGTTGGCGGATTGAATCCGAAAGGTGTCAGAATTTCAAAAAGCAACGTTTCAGGCGCAGGCGATGCACGAAGTTCGGTAATGGAAATTACCGTAATATCGTCCAGCTTCTCTACCGCTTTTTCCGTCCAATGCTGAATAGCCTGTAAGTAAAACTGCTCTGTACCAGATAAGTACGCATTTGTCTGCTGCATAGTACGACAAAAGCCAGTGTTTATTTTTTCGAAAAGTGGAATAATTTCATGCCGGATGAAATTGCGCGTATGGTTCAGGTTGTCATTGGAACTGTCTGTAATAAATTGCAAATTCCGTTCTTTCAGATACGCAATGATTTCATGCCGGAACAACGGTAACAGCGGCCTGACAACATAACCGTTCTGGGGCCGGATACCTGTCAATCCGCGTATACCCGCGCCCCGCGCCAGATTCATCAGCATCGTTTCAACAGCATCGTTTTGCTGATGTGCAACGGCAATGGCCTGTGCATTATGAATACAGCGCATTTCTTCGAACCAGTTGTAACGCAACTCTCTTGCAGCCATTTCGATGGACGATCCATGCAATTTGGAATAGGCAACCGTGTCGAAATCAGCTTTAATGAACGGTAACCTGTAAGAAGCCGCAAGTTCGCGGACAAAATTTTCGTCACGCAACGATTCGGCGCCACGTAAATGAAAGTTGCAATGGCAAACCACGCAGGTATAATCAAGCCGATGCAGGATATCCAGCAGCGCCACTGAATCGGAACCGCCGCTGACGCCAATAACAACCGTATCTCCAGAGGAAAGAAGCTGTTGCTGTTCGATAAATTCTTTTGTTCGTAGAAGCATTGGATATGAGAAATAAATCGTTATTCAATAGGTTTAAAAGGTAATTGCACGTTTTTACGGTAAGCTGTGCCAACAAAAGTGGCTACCAGTTCGCCTGCCGCACTGGTGAGGCGTACTTCGCAATTGCAGAGTTTGGGATGACTGTAAACCTCTTTCGCTTCGGCATAGAGCGTTTCGCCGGATTTTCCTGACTTGAAAATGTGAATACTGCTTTGGATGGACAACGTCAGCTGGGCATGGGAATTGACTGCTGCCGCAAAAGCCAAGTCGGCCAGCGTAAACAATGCTCCGCCCTGCACGACATTTCCGCCGTTCAGGTGCATATCGGCAATGGTCATTTTCGCCTTGGCATATCCGTTGCCCACTTCCAACAATTCAATCCCGGAAAAGTTGGCAAAGCGGTCATTCTTGAAAAAAGTCTTAATATCCATGAAAAATAATATTTAATGAATTAAAAAGAAAAATATTTCCGTTGAATTTTGTCAATTTCCTTGCTTTTTTTCAAACGGCTAATCCATGTATTCAGGCTATCCAGCAATTCGGGCGAATCTTTCCGCACTGCCCATGCATTGAGTTGCGTAAAACTGATGTCGGTGTCTATATCTATTTCAGGATAAACTGCCTGGCTTTTTTGAGCAATGATTTCGTCGCATACGGCATAATCAATATCGCCTTTGGCAACCATGATAATCAACTGCTCGTCACCATATTTCTCGACTTCGTCCACATAAACCGTGTCGCCAATTTCAACCGACAAGTTACGTATGCGCATCATACTGGGGGAATTTTTGGGAATATACAGCGTTTTTCTTGCCAAATCCAGTTGATTGCGAACAGGGTGAAGCCCTTGATTAAATTCGGCTTTTCGCTGTACAAGGACTTGCTTGTTCAGAATCAGAGGATGCGTAAAACTCATACCTTTCCGCAGGCTTCCCGTGATGGACAGGTTCCGTGCAATGATGTCGTATTTCCTGCTTTGCAGTCCATCAATACTTTTTTGCATATCCATTTCAGGATAAATTTCCACTTGCAGGTTCATTGCCTTTCCAAACAGCAAAACCAAGTCGTATTGGAAACCCGAAACCGTGTCGCCGTCTATAAAATAACCAATCTGGTTGTATTCGGTGGCTACGCGCAGAATTCCCTCATTGCAAATTTCACCGAAATCCCGAACATCTTCCGTAATGCGTTTTACGCTGGGAGAACTTTTGCCGTAGCTCCAAAGCAACAGCATCAGCATGACTGTTACCCCTAACAGTGTTACATAGATGGTTATTTGTTTGTAATTTTTCATAAAACTATAATATGATTTTTTGGACAAAGATAGCACTAAATTTCCAAATTACACTCAACCAAATGAAAACGCATTTTCATCATGCGAAAATGCAACAGGGCAACTAAATCCCAAAGAAACCTGCAAAAATCGCCGTAATCCACTGACTCATAGAGTACTACCATAAAACAACATCCGTCTCTATCACAGAGACGGATAATCGACGATAATTAGCTAAGAATAAGAAAGTTAGTTGAGAATAAAAAGGTGATTATAT
>JAITHZ010000306.1 GCA_031279795.1 Bacteroidales bacterium | reverse complement strand
AAGCAGTGAATGTAAAAATAAACTGAGTTGTTTAGCAAAAAATTTTATCTTTTTACTTTTTACTTTTTATGCGTTTGTGTGTAATTGAAGATTTTATGCTAACTTTGCCGCCGAAAAATTATCATTATATAATTAAACTATCCAATATACAGCAGATTATGGCAACACCGGCTTTCAATTATCAAACGCCTTTCCCAACAGAAAAAGACGCCACTGAATATTATTTATTGACAAAAGATTATGTATCCGTATCGCAGTTCGAAGGAAACGAAATCCTGAAAATTGAATCGGAAGGGTTAACCTTGCTGGCGAATACAGCCTTTCGCGATGCAGCTTTCCTGCTTCGTCCCGAACATCAGGCAATGGTTCAGAAAATACTGCGTGATGAAGAAGCCAGTGAAAATGATAAATATGTAGCGCTGACCATGTTACGAAATGCTGAAATTTCGGCAAAAGGTATTTTGCCTTTCTGTCAAGATACCGGTACGGCAATCGTGGTGGCGAAAAAAGGACAGCGGGTATGGACCACCGGCAACGACGAAGAAGCCATGTCGCTTGGCGTTTACAAGACCTATACGGAAGAAAACCTGCGCTATTCGCAAAATGCGCCGCTCAACATGTACCACGAAGTGAATACCGGCTGCAATCTCCCAGCTCAGATTGACATCTATTCCGTTCAGGGTGAGGAATATAAATTTCTGTTTATCGCCAAGGGAGGCGGTTCGGCCAACAAAACCTACCTGTATCAGGAAACAAAAGCACTGCTGAATCCCGAAACGCTGGAAAGATTTTTGGTTGAAAAGATGCAGTCACTCGGAACGGCCGCATGTCCGCCATACCACATTGCCTTTGTTATTGGCGGAACATCAGCCGAACTGAACCTGAAAACCGTGAAACTGGCCTCAGCTAAATATTACGACAACTTGCCGACACAGGGAAACGTAGGAGGACAGGCTTTTCGCGATGTCGAACTCGAAGCGCAAATTTTGAAAAAAGCACAAGAGCTGGGCATTGGCGCACAGTTCGGTGGAAAATACTTTGCACACGATATACGCATCATCCGCCTGCCGCGACACGGTGCATCTTGCCCTGTAGGGCTGGGCCTATCGTGTTCGGCCGACCGCAACATCAAGGCAAAAATCAACAAAGACGGGATTTGGGTGGAAAAACTGGAAGACAACCCCGGCAAATACATTCCCGAAGAATTACGCAACGTCGGTGAAGGAAACGCCATAAAAATTGATCTAAACCGGCCGATGAAGGAAATATTGGCCGAGTTGACCAACTATCCAGTAGCTACACGCCTGTCGCTGAGTGGAACTATCGTTGTAGGACGCGATATTGCGCACGCAAAACTCAAAGAATCTCTCGACGCAGGAAAAGGATTGCCGCAATACGTTAAAGACCATCCAATATATTATGCAGGGCCGGCCAAAACGCCGAAAGGAATGCCATCCGGTTCATTCGGCCCAACCACTGCCGGACGAATGGACAGCTATGTCGAACTTTTTCAACACAATGGCGGAAGTTTGATTATGATAGCTAAAGGCAATCGCACTCAGCAAGTTACCGACGCATGCAAGAAATATGGCGGTTTTTACCTTGGCAGCATCGGAGGACCGGCAGCAATTCTGGCGCAACAAAACATCAAACATGTGGAATGCCTCGAATATCCCGAACTGGGAATGGAAGCTATCTGGAAAATTGATGTGGTAGATTTTCCAGCCTTTATTCTGGTTGATGACAAGGGAAATGATTTTTTTAAACAAATTAAACCATTGTAATTGTTTGTAATACGTTGTCAAGAGTGTATTTTATAACAAAATCTTATTATTTAATTTTTTTTATAAAAGCAAAGGATTATATTTGCAACATCAAAAAGACTTATGTTCATATACATACTATTTGCAAGCGCCGTTTTAGTAGCATTGGCTATTATTCTTTTAGGAATCAGGATTTTACTTAGAAAAAAAGGTGAATTCCCATCCATGCATATTGGTGACAATGCCGCACTGCGAAAAAAAGGAATTACGTGTGTGAAGGCGCAAGATTGGCAGGCACAAAACAAAAATTAATATATTAACGAAATTAATTACAAATAACAAATAACAATTATCCATTCACACTTTTTATTAATATGAAAAAAGACGATATTAATTACTTAATTACCGGAATTTTAGCCATTGGAGTCATCATTTTGTTTGTTCTTCATTTTCGTTCCAACAACAGTCCCTCAGAAGGAGATTTCGGAGTGCGAAACAAAAACGATTCGACATTTGCAGCTTTACCAATAGCTTACATTCGGGTAGATTCACTGATGGCGCACTATAATTTCTCGCAGGAAGTAGGCGAAAAGTTGATAAAAAAATACGAAGATTCCCGTTTAAAACTGCATCAACGTGAAAATCAACTGCGCGCCGACATTGAAAAGTTCCAGCAAAAAGTTCAGAACAATGCTTTCCTTTCCCGCGAAAGCGCCGAAAGCGAACATGCTTCCCTCATGAAAAAACAGGAAAATCTGCAGCGGATGGAACAGGAATTAAGTACCGAATTTGCAAAAGAACAGCAAAAGTTGAACG
>JAITHZ010000295.1 GCA_031279795.1 Bacteroidales bacterium | reverse complement strand
GCTGGAGATTGTCAAAACTTTCGAAGAAGTGACTGGTGTAAAACTGCCATATAAAATTGTCGAACGGCGCGAAGGCGACATCGAAAAAGTGTGGGCAGACCCTGAATTTGCCAATAGCGAACTCGGATGGAAAGCATGTGAAACTCTGGCAGATACCTTGCTTTCTGCCTGGAAATGGCAAACAAGAATTAATTAGGAATATTAGGAATTAAGAATTAGGAATTAGGAATTAAGAATTAGGAATTAAGAATTAAGAACTCTGGTTGTGGCGCAAACTAACTTGTCGCATTTTTCGAATAAATCTGCTTCATTTACGTTATCTGTGTTCTCTCAACCCTTATTTTCCTAAAGCGCCCTTAGTAGGATGTATACCAGCAGTTTACCATCCCTTATTTTATTAATATTTTATGTTTTTAAATTTAATAAGGGAGAGAGATTAATTCCTAATTCCTAATTCCTAATTCCTAATTCTTCTTTATGTTCATTTTGTGATAATATTGAGAAGGAGTGATTCCTTCGGACTGTTTGAAGGCTTTATTGAAAGTAGCTTGGTTCTTAAAACCCGACGATGTGTATATGTATCTCAGTGTAAAACGATTGTGATAATTCTGGCTAATCATTCGTTTAATATTTTCGACACGGTAGCCATTTATGAACAGACTAAAATGTACATTTTGTTTCTGTTTGATTGCTTTTGAGATATATGTTGGGTTCGTTTTCAGGTCGGCTGCCAGTTTGGAAATGGTATAATTGGGATCGGTATACGGCCGTTTGCGTTCAAGAAAATCAACAATTTTTGTATAGAGATCAACATACTTTTCCTTTTCGTCATTCTCGTCCTCTTGTTCTTCTGAAAAAATTTCCTCATTTAGTACATTTTCTTCTAATTCGTTTCTTTCAAATTTTTCCTTTTGGCGAACATTTTCATTTCGTACATCAACTGATGGTTTCGTTAAAGTTGGTGAATATTTATCCATTTGTTGCTGTTTGGTGAAGTAGTGAAATTTATTGAGGTAATAAACAAAATATGCACTGAGTGTAAACGCAAAAATGAGTGAAAATATTTGGGAAATGTCATAAATTAAGGCAGGAGACGGCAAATGGCTGCCTAAAGAAACATCTTCCGCTACCAAAAATTTACCGATCACCGAAATCTGAAAGTAATAATCGTTTAGTTCCACAAAGACCAACGATGACGTTAACAAAACGAAAATGTAAATGCACCATTTGGCAATATCCCGCGAGGAATAAAAACCGGAAATAGCAAATGGCAAAACCAGGTACCAGATAAAGCCCGATAAACTTTTGGCCATCCAAACCAAAATTGCCATTGGAAGTAACAATATGGTTATGACAATAATATAGACCGGTATCAGCACTTGAATGGACGCCAACTGCAGCCGTTTGAGCATAAATATCAGCGCCAGGTGGAATACAAGCAGCGAACAAAGGATAATATCAAGCGGTCGCATGATAACCGGCCACAGTAATATAGTAAAAAACAAAATGATACCACTTATCAAATAAAGGCAACCAAGTAGATAATTTCGCTTAATTTCCTCATCTCCAACTATTTTCATCATAAATTTACTTTTTTATTAAACATCGTTATTTGAAGTGCTTGAAATACACATATTTCTGTATTTTGCCCCTTCAGTCAAATCTGCTGCAAAATTAATAAAATATTCTGAAATGAAATACGTGAAACTATTTATTTTTTTTTGATTCCTGTAAATCAATTAGTTACATAAATGAAATGTTGTAATTAATTGATTTTCGTGCATTTCACGTTGTGAAAAAAATCATAAATTCTGCTCATAAATTTTGGTTTCAGATTTTTTTTTGTATTTTTGTGCGATTTTTTTGAAGTTTTATTTCAAATTCAGATTGCACAAAAACATAAAAAACGAAAAAATTGAAACGAATAATTGTATAATAAACCTTTAATAACGAGTATATGTATATGAAGAAGAGAATTTTTATACTGATAGGAATAATTGTTATTCCACTGTTGGGCTACAGTCAGACAGTCTTTTACAACACGGGGAACGTGCATGTAAAGGGTGTAAATGACAACAAGACCACCCTGTATATAAAAGGTGATCTGGTAGCCGGAAATCAGACTGCTACGCCAGGATGCGACATCAAAGTGAATGGCGGGAAGATTGTACTTACAGGGAATTTACGGCACAATGCTGTAAATAATCCAACTGGCCTCCACGTTTTTTCGCGCGGTACGGGCGGCAAGCTGGAACTTCGCGCTGCGGGCGTACAGCGGATATTTTCCGATGGCGCCACGTACGCCGCTATTCCATCCAAAAGACTGGACTACATCATATTTCCCGACACGCTGGAAATAAACAACCAATCGGCGGTCGCAGCGAATACGAAGGTGATAATGGATGCGCGCATTGCCGGCAATGCCAATCGCGTGAGGTTAACCAGAGGCGTCTTTGTCCTGGATTCCGAAGTGGCTGATGTAAATAAGGATTATCCTTCTCCTACAACCCCTCCAACTTATGTTGACAACACCATTAAACAAACTTACAACACCATTTTGGCACATCTGCGAATTAATGATGCTGTGTACGACACACGAATGACAAACCCTGCTTCTACCGTTGATCCAGTAAATTATTATACTGTTGGGCGTTTTCAGGTGAATTTTGTAGCTCCGGCCAATGAACTTGGTCCCAGCTACACATCATCTACGCCATATAAACGGATTTATGGAATGGGGTCTCCATATCAGGAGCTACGTGCCGACTATTTTATGTTTAACACATTGATTATGCCCGGACCTGGAGGATTTTTGGGCGCTGGGGCAACAATTATTGATCCGACAATTCTGTTGCAAACTGGACGCGGTTTTGTTATCGGGGTTGATTTGCGCGGCAGCAGCTCTTCTGATTATCCCGATATTAATTCCGCCAATCCGGGTATTGATTTTGCCACCCGCAATACGACGGGATATGCATTCAATCGCTTCCTGTTTAATAACGCCAACAACATGTTTCGGGAATTTAATACCGACGCAATTAAAAAAGCTACTTATCAGGCCGAAAAATTAGTTACTGCAACATCGCCTGCGATAACCGTACAACTGGAAAAAGGGTACAACTACCTGGCAAATCCTTTTATGGCGCCTTTGTCGGTGAAAGCCCTGGTGACAGAAAAAAGGGGTAATATTACAGTTTCGGGGTGGAACATAAAGCCGGGGGATGCCAGTGATGGCACTTATGTCGGTCCCCGTGATATTATGAACCGCGTGTGGGTATTGAGCCCGAATGCAGAGGCATACGATGTACTTAGCAGTACAGGCAGCACGATCTCCTACTACCATTCCTATTTCTCCATTAAACCTGTGGGGGGTACATATACCGATGATACCACACCGCTTATATACGAGGATGAGACAAACGATGAAGGATTTTTGATTTCGCCACTGCAACTGTTTCGGGTATATTCCTACAATACTTCACCGACGCCAATGACGATACCGTACAGCGCTGTACAGCATGGAACAACGCGCTTTATCCGTTCCTCTGAGCCGGAGTTGAAGCGGTACGACGACTTTGTGTTTGAAGTGCTGGACGAAGGTACAAAAACCGCCGACCGTGTGTGCGTTGTGCTGCGCAATCCCAGTGAACTGCGTGCGACGTTGCGCTCAAGCGAGCCGGATGTGTTTTCCTACAAGACCACCGCTGTGGAAGTTGGCGTGAACGGGCAGGTGTTGCGCCGTAGCGAAAGCCTTCCGGCACGGGCAAACAGAAGCCTTCTGTACCTGAAAAACGATACGGGAGATGCTGTGGACGAAAAGATGATTTCGACTGCCACCGCCTACGAAGATTTGTTCCTGACTCCTGCGCTTGTTCCGCAGACGGTGTACATACGCGGCTTGCGCATGAACACTCGCCACAATATCAATCAGGTATGGTTGCTGGACAAACAGACTGGCTCGAAGACTTCGCTGATAGAACCCGGTTCCTACTACCAGACCACCACCCAGCCCGACGATGTGGAAGACCGTTTCCAGCTTGTGTTCTCTATGACAACGGAAATGCCCGATGATATCCAGACGCCGGTGCAGCAGCTGACGGCCTGGTATTCCGATGGCATCCTGACGGTGAAAACCTTTGACGACGCCACGATGGGTTCGCTCATAAGCCTCTGCGATGTGCAGGGACGGATTATTCGCCAGGCTACGGCCAACGAACCGGTCATGAAAATTGCTCAACGGCTGGAAACAGGTGTTTATGCAGTGAAAGTGACTGGCAAAAATCCATTTGTAATAAAAATACTGGTAAAATAAATAAAAAACAACAATGAAAGTAATAAAATTGACATGCATTCTCATTGCGATAGCGATATCGTTTGCAGGTTCTTCTGCAAAAGTAGGGGATTCGCCTTTCTCAAATAAATCCCCGTACAGCGGAACGCCGACTAAAAGCGGAAATACCGGTTTTTTTAACGATCGGGGAAAGAAACCACAAAGCGGAGATTTTAAAAACACCCAATTACCGAGTTCTACCAACTCGCTCCCGTCGAAATCGAAGTCGCCAACTTTTAGAGCTGCCGACGAATCCGACCCCGACGGCGGAAGCGGTTCCGGTTCGGGTGACGGCGGGTTCGTGGGGGGCGTGCCTCTTGCCGGTGAAACTCTCCCGCTTGTGTTGAGCGGTTTGCTGTATAGCGCTTACTTCTTTTTCAAGAAGAAAAAAGACGATTGACTATTAAATTTCAACAACATTAATCAAACAAAACAAAAAAAAGTATGAACACCAAGCATTTATTTTTTGCAGTGGCATGTTTTTTCATGACTGCTGCGCAACAGTTGCATTCCCAATCGGTGGGAATAAATACAGAAACTCCGAACCCGTTGACGGAGTTGGACATCCGGAATTTGTTGAATTCCAACAATGATACGGTACCCAAAGGAATCATTATTCCGCGCATAACTGAAGCGCAGCGAAATACGATTGATGTGACGACGAATAAAAACACGGCTAACAGTTTGATGGTTTACAACACGACGGAAGACTGCTACAACTACTTTTCGATGCAGGCCGGAGAATGGCAAAGCCTCTGCGGAAAGACCGGAAAGGCGGTTATCACCGACATTGACTGCAACAAGATTCGCGTGTATGGAAACTA
>JAITHZ010000257.1 GCA_031279795.1 Bacteroidales bacterium | reverse complement strand
CCGACAGCTTGAAAGGAAAGCAGGGACGTTTCCGTCAAAACTTGCTGGGGAAACGTGTAGACTATTCTGCCCGTTCGGTTATTGTGGTTGGGCCAGAGTTGAAAATGCATGAATGTGGTTTGCCAAAAGATATGGCAGCCGAATTATATAAACCGTTTGTTATCCGAAAATTAATTGAACGAGGAATAGTGAAAACCGTTAAGTCGGCAAAAAAAATCATTGACCGGAAAGATCCCGTCGTTTGGGATATTCTTGAATATGTGATGAAAGGACATCCCGTATTGCTGAACCGTGCACCAACATTGCACCGGTTGGGTATTCAGGCTTTCCAGCCCAAGATGATTGAAGGTAAGGCTATTCAGTTGCACCCACTCTCGTGTACGGCGTTCAATGCAGACTTCGATGGCGACCAAATGGCGGTTCACTTACCACTTGGTAATGAGGCGATTCTGGAAGCTCAAATGCTAATGCTGGCTTCACATAATATTTTGAATCCGGCGAATGGAGCCCCAATCACCGTACCGTCGCAGGACATGGTACTGGGATTGTATTACATCACCAAAATCCGTCCCGGAGCGCAGGGAGAAGGGTTGACCTTCTATGGCCCGGAAGAAGCCACGATTGCCTACAACGAAGGCCGCATCAGTATTCATGCACTGGTAAAAGTGATGGTAAACGACATTGACGAGAACGGAAACAGCGTTACCGTATTGAAAGAAACATCAGTGGGACGTGTTATTTTTAACGAAGTAGTTCCCCGCGAAGTCGGATATATCAACGAACTGCTCTCCAAGAAATCGTTGCGCGACATTATTGGAAACGTAATCAGCGCTTGCGGCGTAGCGCGCACCGCCCAATTCCTCGACGACATCAAGGACATGGGATACCGCATGGCTTTCAAGGGAGGCCTGTCATTTAATCTGGAAGACGTTATCATTCCAGCAGAAAAAGAAGAACTGGTAAAAAAAGGCTACGACGAAGTGGAACAAATCCTGAACAATTACAACATGGGATTCATCACTTGGAACGAACGTTACAACCAGATTATTGATACATGGACACATGTCAATTCGGAATTGTCTGACATCCTGATGAAACGTCTTATTGCCGACAATATGGGATTCAACTCTGTCTTCATGATGCTGGACTCCGGAGCGCGCGGATCGAAAGAACAGATTCGCCAGCTGTCGGGCATGCGCGGACTGATGGCCAAACCGCAAAAATCAGGAGCAGAAGGCGGCCAGACGATTGAAAATCCGATTTTGTCAAACTTCAAAGAAGGTCTGTCGGTGCTGGAATATTTCATTTCAACACATGGCGCCCGTAAAGGATTGGCCGATACAGCATTGAAAACAGCCGACGCTGGTTATTTGACCCGCCGACTCGTGGACGTGTCACAGGATGTAATTATCACCGAAGACGACTGCGGTACACTGCGCGGACTGGTCGCAACCGACCTGAAAAGTAACGAAGAAGTAGTAGTCTCGCTCTACGAACGTATTTTGGGGCGTGTATCCGTTCATGACATACAGCATCCGCTCACCGGCGAACAACTCATCGCAGCCGGCGAAGAAATCACGGAAGATATTGCGAAAAAAATTCAGGAATCACCAATTGAACGAGTCGAAATCCGTTCAGTACTCACATGCGAATCCAAACGCGGCGTATGTGCAAAATGCTACGGACGAAATCTCGCGACAGGAAAAATGGTTCAGAAAGGCGAAGCAGTAGGCGTTATTGCTGCCCAGTCAATCGGAGAACCAGGAACGCAGTTGACCCTGCGTACTTTCCACGGAGGAGGGATCGCATCAAACATTGCTTCCGAATTTAATGTCACTGCCCGCTACGATGGATTGCTGGAAATTGACGAACTCCGTACTGTTGACTTCATTGACGAAACAAAAAAAAGCGTCAAAGTTGTCGTTAGCCGTTTAGCCGAAATGCGAATCATCGACCCAAATACAAAAATTGTTTTGACTTCGCACAATATTCCGTACGGTTCCAGACTGTATTACGATACGGGAGCATCCGTTTTAACAGGCGACCTAATCTGCGAATGGGATCCGTTCAATGCCGTCATCATTTCGGAAGTTGCCGGCAGCGTAAAACTGGAAAGTCTGGAAGAAAATATCACCTTCAAAATAGAATCAGACGAACAGACAGGATTGCGCGAAAAAATTATCATCGAATCGAAAGACCGTACAAAAATACCTGCATTCCACATCGTAGACAAGGGAGAATTGTTGAAAGCATACAATTTACCCGTAGGCGCTCACTTGATGAAAGATGAAAACTCGCACGTGAAAATGGGTGAAGTACTGGTAAAAATTCCGCGAGCCGTAGGAAAAACCGGCGATATCACCGGAGGACTTCCGCGCGTAACCGAACTGTTCGAAGCGCGTAATCCATCCAACCCTGCAGTTGTTGCCGAAATCGACGGCGAAATTTCATTTGGAAAAGTAAAACGTGGAAACAGAGAAATCATCGTCACCTCAAAAACCGACGAAGTGAAAAAATATCTTGTTCCGCTGTCGAAACAGATCCTTGTTCAGGAAAATGACTTTATCCGCGCAGGCATTCCACTGTCCGACGGAGCCATTTCGCCAGCCGATATTCTGGCAATTGAAGGCCCTACCGCCGTACAGGAATACATCGTCAACGAAGTACAGGACGTATATCGTCTTCAAGGCGTTAAGATCAACGACAAACACTTCGAAGTTATCGTTCGTCAAATGATGCGCAAAGTAAGCATAGTTGACCCTGGCGACACCCGTTTCCTCGAAGGCGGACTGGTGGATAAGCTTGATTTTCTGGAAGAAAACGATCGCATCTGGGGCAAAAAAGTTGTCACCGACAGTGGCGATTCTCAGGTACTGAAACCCGGACAAATCGTTACGCCACGTAAACTGCGCGACGAAAACAGCATCCTGAAACGCAGAGACATGAAACTGGTAGAAGTGCGCGACGCCGTTCCTGCTACATCCAACCAGGTCTTGCAGGGCATTACACGGGCCGCTTTGCAAACCAGCAGCTTCATGTCGGCAGCTTCTTTCCAGGAAACGACAAAAGTCCTGAACGAAGCAGCTATCAACGGAAAAGTAGACCGTCTGGAAGGATTGAAGGAAAACGTCATTTGCGGCCTCTTGATTCCGGCAGGTACCGGACAACGCGATTTTGAAAAATTAATCGTTGGAGCCAGCGAAGATTTCGAAAAAGTCCCTTCCGGAAGAAAATCCAATATGACTAACTCATAATCAATGAGTAACAAATGTTTTGAAATAAAAATCCGTCAGAAAAATATTCTGCGGATTTTTTTTCATGGAATTTATATATATTTGCAGCGAATTTATTTTGCTATTTCTTTTTTTTTGTACTTTCGTGCAGTATTTTGACATGAAGTATGATAGAAAGGTATAATGCTATATTACAGGATTTTAGTTTCCAAGTCGAGCGATTAATCTCTCGTTGCAAAGTACTGACGGATGAAAATAAAGACCTGTTGGAAAGAATCGACAGCAAAGAAAAAGAACTGGACGAAGCATACAATACGATAAAGGAACTGGCAGCAAAATATGAAAACTTGAAATTGGCAAAAATCATTTCAATAAATGACAGCGAAACGAAAATGGCAAAAAAACAACTGGCAGGTTTAGTTCGGGAAATAGACAAATGTATCGCCTTATTAAACGAATAATGAACAAAATGGATGACAAACGGAATATCAATGTTAAGTTTGAAAATAAACCTTATCCGCTACGCATTCAAGACAAAGACGACGAGGAACAGTTTTATCGAGAAGTGCAGAAGGAAATGGTTCAAACCGTCGAACACTTAAAAAACCGATATACCAATGCAGTTGACAGACATAACGACAAGTTGACCGTACAGGATTATTATGTCATGACAGCATTTAATTACGCAACAGTTTATATGTCACAAAAAGTTGTTGTTGATAAAATCATTCAGTTAACAGCAGAAATAAAACAGTTTTTACGTGAAAACAACTAAAATACATTATATTGTCCAGCACTGCCAGTTCAAGCAACCGACAGCGCTTATTATTTACTTTTTAATTATATAAATTATGGATACAGTTTTAATTATTGTTGGAGCTTTTGTTACCGGAGGTTTTGTTATCTTTGGAATGCTGAAGTTATTCTATAAATCGAAGTATAAAAAAATCATTGAAGAAGCAGAGAAAGAATCGGAGGTCATTAAAAAAAATAAACTGCTGGAGGTAAAAGAAAAATTTCTCCATCTGAAAGCCGACCTTGAAAAGCAAGTCACAGCACGCAATGCCAAATTACAATCAACAGAAGCCAAACTCAAGCAACGCGAAATCGTGCTAACACAGAAACAGGAAGAAACACAACGAAAAAAGGCAGAATTTGAAATCATCAAGGAAAATCTTGAAACACAACTGGATTTGGTTGATAAACGCAAACTGGATTTGGAGAAAATACACAAACAAGAGATTGAACGTCTGGAGCTAATCTCCAACATGTCGGCCGACGAAGCCAAAGATCGCCTGATAGAACTGCTGAAAGACGAAGCCAAAACCGAAGCCACATCCTACATCAGTGAAATCATGGACGAAGCAAGAATGACAGCAAGCAAAGAAGCCAAAAAGATTGTTGTCCAGACCATTCAGCGCGTAGCGACGGAAACAGCCATCGAAAATTCCGTTACGGTTTTTCACATTGAATCCGACGAAATCAAGGGCCGCGTCATTGGTCGCGAAGGCCGCAATATCCGTGCGCTGGAATCGGCAACAGGCGTTGAAATTATAGTCGATGACACACCGGAAGCCATCGTCCTGTCAGCTTTCGACCCCGTGCGCCGCGAAATAGCACGACTGGCGCTGCATCAACTGGTAACCGACGGGCGAATCCATCCAGCACGAATAGAAGAAATTGTCGGTAGAGTACGCAAACAAGTGGAAGAAGAAATTGTGGAAACCGGAAAACGAACAGTCATTGACCTGGGAATACATGGTTT
>JAITHZ010000152.1 GCA_031279795.1 Bacteroidales bacterium | reverse complement strand
GGAATCAGCAAAAACTGGAACAAATGGCCGAATCCTCTCCCGAAATCAGCCATGCAATTAACAAGGTTTTTTTTACACAATTTTTGCTTCATACACAACTGCTTGAGGTCAGAGCTTATGCCAATCAACAGGGTGTGATCCTGAAAGGCGATATCCCGATTGGCATCAGTCACGACAGCGTAGAGGCGTGGGTGGATCCGCATCTGTTCAACCTCGACACGCAAACCGGAGCTCCTCCCGACGACTTTTCAATCAGCGGACAGAACTGGGGATTTCCTACTTACAACTGGAAGGAGATGGAGAAGGACGATTATCAGTGGTGGAAAAAACGTTTCCGGAAGATGGCCGACTATTTCGATGTATACCGGATTGACCATATTCTGGGTTTTTTCCGAATCTGGGAAATTCCAATGTCATCGGTACAGGGATTGCTGGGGTATTTCAGCCCCGCCTTACCTTTTTCGACTGACGAAATTGCCTATTTTGGTCTGTATTTCGACGAATACCGCATGACAAATCCCTACATTCACGAAAGTTTCCTGTACGAAATATTTGGTGAATACATGCAGGAAGTTATCGGACAATTTTTGCGTCCAATAGCCTGGCAACGATTCGAACTGAACGAAAACTGCAATACGCAGAAAAAAATAAAAACACTGTTCGTCAGCGACGACGCCAAAAGCTGCTGCATCCGAGATGGCCTCTACAGTTTGTGCAACGAAACGCTTTTTATTCGCGACAAGCGTGAACCGCACAAATACCATCCCCGTATTACTGCGCAGTACAGTTTTTCCTACCGTCATTTGGACGATAATTCTAAAACGGCTTTCAACCGTCTGTACGACCATTTCTTTTACCAGCGCCACACAGCTTTCTGGCAAGAGGAGGCGATGAAAAAGCTGCCACCCCTGATTTCTTCAACCAACATGCTTGTATGCGGAGAAGACCTGGGAATGGTGCCGGAAAGCGTGCCAGCTGTAATGAAAGAAATGCAAATTCTAAGTCTTGAAATTGAACGTATGCCAAAACGCCCCGAACTTCAATTCAACGATTTGAGGTATTTACCGTTCCTCAGCGTTTGTACAACCTCGACGCACGACATGTCGCCCCTGCGCCTGTGGTGGAAGGAAGACCGATGGAAAACCCAGCGATACTACAACGAAACACTTCAGCGTCTGGGAATTGCACCGGAAGACTGCGCCACCGATATCTGTCGACAAATAATCGGGAATCACTTAAATTCACTTTCAATGCTGGCGATTTTCCCTTTGCAGGACTGGCTTTCTACCGATGACAGACTGAAACGGCCAGACCCTGCTGACGAACGAATCAATGTGCCGGCCAATCCGCGTCATTACTGGAGATACAGGATGCATCTTACGATCGAACAATTGATTGCGTCAGAGGAATTTAATGCGAATATCAAAAATATGATTGTTGCATCGGGAAGAAAATAAAAAGCGATGCGATATGCGAGAACAGTATGAAAATTTTATTACACAAATTATTATTTTAGATTAATCTTTAATCGCATATCGCATTTTTTCTTTATATAAAAAATAAAAAAATAAGGTTATACACAAATGCAACTTGTTCAACAGTTGTTGGAAGAAAATATCCTTGCGTTTTGGATTAACAATATGCAAGACCACGAAAGAGGGGGTTTTTACGGACAGATAGACGGTAAAGGCGTGTTGCAACCAAAGGCAAGTAAAGGAGCCGTACTGAATGCCCGTATCCTGTGGACATTTTCGGCGGCTTATCGTTTGTTGAAACTGCCAAAATACTTGGACATGGCCGAACGGGCATTCAATTATATTCGCACGTTTTTCATTGATCCGGTTTACGATGGCATTTACTGGGAACTCGACTGCATGGGTAATCCGTTGAATACTAAAAAACAAACCTACGCACAGGGATTTGCTCTTTACGGTTTTACGGAATTTTACCGCGCTACCGGCAATGAACAAGCGCTGGAGCTGGCCAAAAGATTTTTCTTTTTGCTCGAAAAATACCAGGACAGAGTAAATGGGGGATACTTCGAAGCTTTCACCCACGACTGGCAGCCGATTGAAGACATGAGGCTGAGTAACCGCGACGCCAACGAAAAGAAAACGATGAATACGCATCTGCATGTGTTGGAACCATACAGCAATTTGCTTCGCATTTGGAGATCCCCTCAACTGGAAAACGCACAGCGTAAATTGCTCGCCATTTTTATTGACCGAATACTGAATCCACAAACGCATCATCTGGAATTATTCTTCGACGAACGGTGGACGCCAAAATCTACAGCCATTTCATTCGGCCACGACATTGAAGCCTCGTGGTTGCTCTATGAAGCAGCAGAAGCGCTTGGCGACGCGGCTTTGACGGAAAAAATTACAGCAATTTCTTTGCAAATAGCCGATGCTGCAGCTGAAGGTTTTCAGGCCGACGGCAGCATGATTTACGAAACTGACGGACAACATACTGATTTTGACCGTCACTGGTGGGTGCAAGCAGAAACAGTGGTTGGTTACCTGTATGCCTGGCGCAATTCAGGAAACGTTGCTTACAAGGAAAAAGCCGAACGAACGGCACAATACATTCGCAAGAAAATAGTGGACTGGGAAAACGGTGAATGGTACTGGAGCCGGAAGGACAACGGTTCGGTAAATTGCAGCGATGATAAAGCCGGTTTCTGGAAATGTCCGTACCATAACGGACGAATGTGTATGGAAATTATTTCTCAAAAGTTTAATATTACTATTTAATTTTGTAAAAAATGAAAAAAATACAGCGAATTATGTTTTTAACTTGCATTTGCTTTATCTCTGTTGCGTCAGGAATGTGCAAGTCCGAAGAGAAGCTGTCAACGTTTGTTGACGAAAATGGAAAACTGCGTGTTGAAGGAACACAGTTAGTAAATGAAAAAGGCAAACCACTTGTTTTGAATGGAGTTAGTTTTGGCTGGCATCTGTGGCATTCGCGTTTTTACAAAGAAGCGACGGTCGAATGGCTTGCTACAGACTGGCAAGCGACGGTCGTTCGTGCCGCAATGGGCGTTTCCGAAGCCGATGGAAAACTGGAAAACGGTTATCTCGAAAATCCAGACTTTGCAACAAACTGCGTAACAACTATTGTGGATGCAGCTATCAAGACTGGCATTTATGCTATAATCGACTTTCACAGCCACACCATTCAAACCGAAGCAGCTAAAAAGTTCTTTACCCAAATGGCCATTCGCTACAAGGATGCACCAAATGTTATCTATGAAATTTTCAACGAGCCGTGGGGTAACATGCCCTGGCCTGACGTCAAAGCCTATTCGGAGGAAATTATCAAAACCATTCGTGCTATTGATCCCGACAACATCATTCTGGTCGGTTCGCCAAGCTGGGATCAGGATTTACATTTAGTAGCCGCCGACCCAATCGTGGAACAGTCCAACATCATGTACACCATGCACTTTTATGCTGCTACGCACGAAAAATGGCTGCGCGACCGCTGCGACGATGCTATCGCGAAAGGAATACCAATTTTTGTTTCGGAATGTGCCGGAATGGAGGCTTCCGGAGACGGCCCCATCAATTACGAAGCCTGGAACGATTATTTGACTTGGATGACAGCCAACAAAATCAGTTGGGCAGCCTGGTCGCTTAGCGACAAAAACGAAACCTGCTCCATGCTGACGCCGGAAGCCGCATCTGAAGGCGGCTGGAACGATTACGTAATCAAGGAATGGGGAAAAGTAGTAAAAGCGGCCTTGAGAGTTGAGAATTAGTGATTAGTGATTAGGAATCAAATATACGCCACTTCCGGAGGTCTTAATTTTTTATTTCTAAACACTCGCAGAACTCTAAAGTTGAAACAGTTCACGAGTCTGCCGTGCTGTTTCCTGTTTGATTTCATCGACGGGCAATTGATAGACAGTCGACAGTTCGGTTGCAATATATTCCAGATAAGCAGGCTCATTCCGTTTTCCTCTGTATGGTGCAGGCGTCAAGAAGGGAGCATCGGTTTCCAGGACGATAAACTCCAGTGGAACAGAGCGTAATGTGTCGCGCAAGGAAGCATTTCGGAATGTAACCACACCGCCAATTCCCAACTTGAACGTCTTCATTTTCAAGATTTCGTGGGTTCCACTTCCGCTGAAGGCATGAAAAACGCCTTTCAGTCCATCCACACCAATTTTGACGAGGCTTTCCAACACATACGGCCAGCTTTTCCTGACGTGAATAGCAACCGGAAGGTGCAACGTTTTTGCCCAAATCAGCTGTTCTTCAAAGGCAGAAATCTGCTCATGCAGGTGAGTTGCGTCCCAATACAGGTCGATTCCGATTTCGCCAATAGCGCAATAGGTTCTTTTATGCAACCATTGTTCCATTTGCCGCAACTGGGAAGCATAACCGGCGTCGACGCTGGTTGGATGCAATCCCATCATGCTGCAGCAATACGCTGGATAACGGTCTTCAGTACTGTGCATCAGGTCGATAGAAGAAACGTCAATGTTTGGCATCAACACTTTTTCGACGCCGACCGATTTTGCCCGTTCAATCACAGCCGATAAATCGCCGTTGTAGTCATCCAAAAAAAGATGTGCGTGAGTATCAATCATTTAATCACTAATCATTAAGAAATAAAAAATTAATAACTTGTAATAGTGAATTCCACAAGGACGACACTTCGTATCGTCGATTTCGTCCCTATATTTGCGGGACTTGACAGGGAGTGGATTTCGCTGTCCGTACTAACCAATCTTTCGTTCTTTTTTTCGAAGATAATAAATAATGCCGAATTTTTTGCATTTATCCAGCCGGATTTCCTGCGGCATATTGGCATACTTGTCCTCTATCTGCTCCCATATGTCCAGAATGATTTTGTCGCCCTCTACACGCAGTTTTGCCAGCTGTTTGAGGCTTTTGGCAGTGATATCCTTCAAGCCCTTCTGAAGAATATGCGCTTCCATAAAAACATCGTAATGGACTTTGACCTTAGCTATTGTGGGAGAATAAATTGGACTTCCGCCACGACGAATCCGTTCCTGTTCGCCATCAATAATCTTTCTGCCCCATTCCTCCACTGTGGCGCCGGTTGTCAGTTCCGGAACGGCAAAATTGTCGGGAATCAGTCCATAATACGTTTTGTTTTCTTTTTTTATTTCTTCGCGAATAACGCATAAATTCAGTACTTGAATAAAATGCGAGACATAAAGCTGCGCTCGTTTGAACAGCACCTGGTATTTCAGGTTTTCTTTCGCCTGTCGCTGCAGATTTTGTTTGTAAACAAGTTGGGCTTTTTCAAAAGTATCCAGAAACGAGCGCGCCTCTCCCAGCGATTTGAACGTAATCGTCAGGTTGTACGGATTTTCAAGAGAACCTTGCCTGACTGCAGCTTTCAGCGCACGAATCCTTGCTTCATCTGTATTGGGTAATCTTCTGTAAGGCATAATGTTATTGTTATTATTCTAATTTTCAGCTTCTATCTTTTAATGACTCCAAGTCGCCCACAACTCTCAACTCTCAACTCAATTCTCCCTGCGCATCAGATTTTCGGCCAATAGCCTTAGTTCCTGTTTTCGTTCGGATTCTACCAACAGCAAGTCAAGGTCAAGAAGCGCTGCCATGTAATATTCATCCATAAGCAGGCTGCATGTTTCGCGGCAATTTGTCTGGTTAAATATTTCCGTAACGCAGGCAATTTTTTTCTGCTTTTCGTTCGCATTTCTATATCTGGAGATTGAGAGCCAATGGTTCAGTTTCTTTTTCTGTTTGGGGGTGGATTGTTGTAATGCGTTGATTAACAGAAATGTTTTCTTATTACACAAGATATCTCCCCCGATAGCCTTGCCAAAAGTGAGCGCATTGCCATAAACATCCAGCAAGTCGTCCTTGAGCTGGAAAGCAAGTCCCAGCTTGACGCCGAAGTCATACAGGTGTTGAGCGTCGGCGCGGGCGGCGCGGGCAACAATGGCGCCCAACTTCAGGGCGCATCCCAGCAGAACGGCTGTTTTTAGCCGTATCATTTCCATGTACTGCTGTTTTGACACGCTGGGCTGTGTTTCAAAATCCATATCAAACTGCTGTCCTCGAAACACATCCATTGCGGTGGAGGAAAACAGATGCAGGACGTCGGGCAAAAATTCCAGACTACAGCTGGATATCAGCTGACTGGCGTAACTGAACATGGCGTCGCCCGACAGAATGGCGGTGTTGCTGTCCCACAAACGGTGAACCGTCATCTTTCCTCGTCTTACATCGGCTTTGTCCATCACATCGTCGTGCATCAGCGTAAAATTGTGGAACACTTCGATTCCCAATGCCGGATAAATGGCTTCATCCAGTTTGCCGGAAAACAAATCGCAAGCCAGCAGCGTCAATGCTGGACGAATTTTCTTCCCTCCGAGAGACAGCATATATTCTATCGGCTCAAAAAGACCCGTTGGCGGCTGATTGAACTTAACTATTTCTCTCTCTTTTTCAACAACATACGTTAGTATTTCAGCAAATGTTCTCATCACAAAAAACAAAAATTTTGAGGTTTTCAAAGATACATTGTTTTT
>JAITHZ010000109.1 GCA_031279795.1 Bacteroidales bacterium | reverse complement strand
CGCCAATTGCAATGGCAATGCCAGATAGCGCTACGATGTTTGCGTCCACCCCAGTGTAACGCATGATGATAAAGGTGGCGAAAACGGCTACTGGCAACAGGCTCGAAATGACAAGCGATGCTCTAAGACTGAAAATCAATACAATAACTACAATGATGCAAATCAGAATTTCGTGTGTAAGCGCTGTTTCCAGTGTGCCAATGGTTTCGCGAATCAGTCCCGAACGGTCGTAAAATGGGACAACGCTCACTTTCGATATCGTCCCGTTCGGTAATGTTTTTTGTGGTAATCCGGCCTGTATTTCTGCAATTTTTTCCTTCACTTGCTTGATCACGGCCATCGGGTTAGATCCGTAACGCGACACAACCACTCCGCCAACGGCTTCCACTCCCTCTTTGTCCAAACCGCCGCGTCGCGTGGCTGGCCCCAGATTAACAAATGCTACATCTTTGATACGTACGGGGATGCCATTGCGTACCGTTACGACTGCTTCTTCCAAATCGGCTGTGTTTTTGATGTAACCCAGTCCACGTACAAGGTATTCGGCTTTGTTCATTTCGATGGTTTCGGCGCCGATGTCCAGGTTGCTTGTCTGCACTGCTGTCATCACATCCATCACCGACACGTTGAATGCCCGCATGGCGTCGGGGTTGATTTCAATCTGGTATTCCTTTACGAAGCCTCCAATGGACGCAACTTCTGATACGCCTTCGCTAGCAGAAAGTGCATATTTTATGTAAAAATCCTGTATCGTCCGCAGTTCGTCGGGATTCCAGCCGCCTGTCGGTTCGCCCGTTTCGGGATTGCGCCCCTCAAGCGTGTACCAGAATACTTGCCCTAATGCTGTTGCATCCGGTCCCAACGCTGGTTGAACTCCTTCGGGCAGCGTACCGGACGGCAGTGAATTCAACTTTTCCAAAATCCGCGAACGACTCCAGTAAAATTCAATATCGTCGTTGAAAATCACATAGATAAACGACATGCCGAACATCGACGTGCTGCGAATCGTTTTTACACCCGAAATTCCAAGCAAGGCCGTGGTTAGCGGATAGGTTACCTGTTCCTGAATGTCTTTTGGCGAACGTCCCATCCATTCTGTTGAAACAATCTGTTGATTTTCACCGATATCGGGTATGGCGTCTACTGGAATAGGGTCGCTTGGCAGGATGTCTCCATGCCAGTCAAACGGCGATACTGAAGCTCCCCACACAACAATGCCAACCAGCAATAGCAGTGCGATAAAACGATTTTCGAGAAAATATTTTATTAGTTTGTCAAACATAATTTAATTTTTAATTTACTTTTTTTGATTTATTTGTAATTTACTGTTTTTCAACAACACTCCGTCCAACAGTTATGTTAACACTGGAAATGCCGATGGTGTGAGAATGAAAACATCCTCCCTTCCAATAAAAAAACTGGAACTAAATCAACAATGTACAGAAAATAGCAAGAAAGTCGGCATTGTTTTTTGTGAAACCGTCGGGAGGATAACGCCAATGCAGGATGATGGAGCAGCAGCTATTTGCCGACTGTAAACTGGCTGGGTAAATGGAGGTTGGAGTTGTAGTTGTCTGAATATCAGTTTTTAAGTCGCATGAAAAAATACTGAAAATATCTGTAGCGATTGAGATTGTTTGTGTGGTGCAGCAATTTGTAACTGGATGAAAAATAATTGTTTTTTCGTTTTGATTATCATTTCCTGGTATTTTGCAGCAATTCGTTTCTTCGTCATCGTCCAACAGTCCGAACGAATGTAGCTCACTTCCGCAGAAATGGAAAGCAAATGTCGGCTGAATAGCAACAGTCAGCATCAAAACGCTTAATATCAGAGTAATAAATTGCTTCATCAATTCAACTTAATTCATGTTGCAAAATTACTGAATCGTCCAGATTAATCCAAATTTTGCTGGCTGAATGTTGAATGTTGGACGTTTTATTCTCATATCCTGACAAATTTTGTTATAATAGAACGACAAAATGTCAAAGATGATTTCGGGTATGGTATTTGCTTAGAATAAAAAGATGTTTGGATAATGCTTGCTTGCTGAGAATGGGAATATAATCCAAAAATATCTTCGCAGATTTAGAAAACCATTGAAAAATAGAACAAATGGACTGCACAAATTCTGTAATTATAAGCATTATAGCATCATCTTAAATATTTGATGAAGCATATAAACTAATTATCTTATAATGAAAGCTATGATTTTTGCAGCGGGTTTGGGTACTCGTCTGAAACCTTTTACTGACAATAAACCGAAAGCGCTTTTTCCTGTCTGCGGGAAACCGCTTTTGGACCATATTATCCGGAAATTGCTTGCAGCAGGCTTCAATGATATAGTCATAAATGTGCATCATTTTTCCGACTTGATAATTGAATATTTGGACGAATGTGCGGGATTGAATGTAAATATTGAAATCTCACGCGAACAAAATTTGCTTGACACGGGCGGAGGAATTAAAAAGGTCGCCGGATTTTTTGATGATGGAAAACCGTTTCTCGTTCATAATGTGGATATTATCTCAAATGTTGACTTGGAGGGCTTTTACCTCTCACATCTTAAACGAAAGGATGCACTTGCTTCGTTATTGGTAAATGATAGAAAATCAACACGTTACTTTTTGATGGATGATGACAGGTTAGCTGGTTGGATGAATGTGGTTTCAGGAGAAATAAAATCACCTTTTGCAACTGTCAATTCGGAAATTTACCGGAAAATGGCTTTTGGGGGAGTGCATGTTATGTCGCCGATTGTTTTTGAATACATGCACAACTGGCCGGATAAATTTTCTATTATTGATTTTTATTTGTCGGTTGCAGCGAAAATTTCCATTTATGGTTTTTGTCCGGAGAACTTGCAATTAGTCGATGTTGGAAAATCGGAAAATTTGCCTGCCGCCGAATTGTTATGCATGAGTTTACAGAAATAATCTTGAGAACGTTTCAATCTGTTCGTGAGCGGTGACGTCTATTTTGCAGGGAACAATGGATACATATCCGTTGGCCAGGGCATATTTATCTGTGTCAATATATTCTTTCTCAGGATATTGCATAGTGCCAGTTAGCCAGTAGTAAGCAAAACCGTGTGGGTCGGTACGCTGTTCAAATTCTTCCGACCAGACGCCATTCGATTGCCGACAAATCTTTATTCCTTTTATATGTTGAATGTCTGGTATATTGACATTCAGGCAGATACCTGCTGGAAAATTCATTTTCAGAATTTTTCGGGAAATGATGTTGGCATATTGGGCGGCTTGTGAAAAGTCGGCCTCGGGCGAATAGTTGCAGAGAGAAAAACCAATAGATGGAATTTTGTTCAGCGCACCTTCAATCGCAATGCCCATTGTTCCAGAATAGTGAACGTTGATGGACTCGTTGCTCCCGTGATTGATGCCGGCCACGATCAGATCCGGTTTTTGCGGCATGAGATTTCCCAACGCCAGTTTTATGCAATCGACAGGCGTACCAGTGCAGGTGTAAACTGTCAGGTTGGGTTCTGATTGGATGAGCTGGGCGCGAACAGGTATTTGGGATGTTACAGAACATCCCATTCCTGAACGACCTCCATCTGGTGCTACCACAAAAATATTTCCCAATGGACGCATTGCATTTATTAAGGCTTTAATTCCTTCGGAAAAAACGCCGTCGTCATTCGATAATAATATTGTGGAGCTTTTTTCTGTATTCATATTTTTTTACTTTTTATGTTATTGTCAGAATCAAACCTGCTAATGAAATCAGAAAAATAATGACACCTAATATTCGATTCACAATCCATATTCCCCGTATGTTAAATTTATTCCGTATTTTTCCTATTAGTAAAGTCAATAAAAACCACCAAGTTAATGCTCCAACAACAATGAATGCATAACCGATTACTTGTATGTACAGTGGCAGTTCGTTTGACAGAAAGTTGAAGCGTGCAAATAAACCAATGTAGAGGATGATAATGAGCGGGTTAGACATGGTCAGGAAAAAGGACGAGATGATGTCCTGCGCATAGTTGGCGGCAGATTTGGCTTTGTTCAAGGTTTTTACCGGATTGCTTCGGAAAATATAGATGCCAAATCCCATTAGAATGATGCTGCCTCCAACTTTCAATGCTATGCTGTGCGTTTCTATGAAGTCGATAAAAAAACTCATGCCGATACCTACCAATATTGCATACAGTAAATCGGACATCACTGCGCCTACTCCAGTAAAAAAACCATGCCACCGTCCTTTGTTCAATGAGCGCTGGATGCATAACAACCCGACAGGGCCTGGTGGCGCGGATACTATAACGCCTATCGTTATTCCATATACGATTACGTTTAACATGTTGCAAATATCGTGATTTTTATTGAATTATTTGCTCATTTCAGTAATTTATTTGTTTGGAATCTTGTATTTTATTTTGTATTTCGTACTTTTGCCCTGATTTTTATACGTTTATCTATGGATTCATTTGATATGTATTTGAGCAGGCAAATGTGTTATGCCCCTCCCCTATCGAAGTTTTCGTCAATTGGCATGGCGGTTGTTATTCCTTGCTTTGATGAACCCAATGTTTGTTTAACTGTTCAAAGTTTGTTAAATTGCATGCCTCCGCCTTGTAATCTTGTTGTTGTAGTTGTTCTTAATGCACCGGATTATGCTGCGAATAGCCAGATTAAACAAAATGAACATAGTTATTCTTTATTGAAGAAAATGGCTGAAAATTGTGATTATTATATTGATATCCAGATTATTAAAATTTATAATATTCCTGCGAAAGAAGCAGGGGCGGGCTTTGCCCGTAAAGTTGGTATGGATTATGCGATTCGTCTGTTTCACGTGTTGGAAAATCCTTTTGGAATACTGGTTTCTTTAGATGCGGATTGTATTGTCGCAACTAATTATTTGCAAAAAATATATGCATATTTTTCGAATAAAATGGTTAATACTGCAATTATTTATTTTGAGCATTTGCTACCTGATTCCAAATATGAAACAGAACTTTATGAAGCAGGAATGTTGTATGAACTTTATTTGCGTTACTATGCGTTGGGATTGCAATATGCCTGCTTTCCATATCCTTATGTTACAATGGGTTCTGCATTTGCTGTCAGAGCGGATGCGTATGTGAAAGTTGGCGGAATGAATAAAAAACAGGCCGGTGAAGATTTTTATTTCCTGCATAAGGTTTTTGCTTTGGGCGGTATTGTCAAAATAAACGATACAGTGGTATATCCTGCCATACGAGTTTCCAGAAGGGTTGTTTTCGGAACGGGGCCTTCTGTCTTGAAAATTCTGAATGATGGTTGTTTTAAAACTTTTTCTGTGGAAGCATTTTGCGATCTAAAAGCCTTGTTTGATTCTGTTGATAACCTTTACCGAATTGATCTATGTCGTTTAAACGACTGGTTTGCAACATTGCCCGAAAGTATTGTTGCTTTTTTGCAACTTTCGGGCGAATATGCGACCAAACTTCCTGAAATAAATGCGCACTGTGCGTCGCTAAAGAGCTTTCGAAAACGCTTTTTTGTATGGTTTAATGCTTTTCAGATTGTTAAATATATGCACTTTGCTCATACTCATTTTTTTGCGCTTTCCAATGTGCATTTTGTCGCTTTTTCGCTTCTTTCGAAAATGCAACTTTTACCACAAAAAGTAATTATAACCAGTGAGTTAGTTAAACTGTACAGGCTATTGCATTAGTTAAAATCCTCATACTTGTGCGTTTTTGATTTCGACCTGTTGGGCATTGAAAAAACGACATATACCTGTATGGCTATCGCTATTACTAAAGGTATGATCCAATATTTTTCATTCTGGCCTCTTACCTGGGCGTCGTCTTCGATTCGCATTTTCAATACCATTGCGGCAGCTGATGCAACCATGAAGATTCCTGATATAATCAAGTAAATGTACAGTTTTTTTATTTGCGACCGTTTCCGCTTGAAGGAATTGGTTAAAAAATAATACATTGCACCTGCACATCCTGCACTGTATAAGGCATTTGTGTATTCCCAACCAAAGTTCATGAACTGAAAATTCGCTCCGATGAATACTGCCGCTTCCGATGCTACCAACAATACCTGTCTTTCACTGTTTGTCATTTTTCGTTTAATATAAAAATATCCT
>JAITHZ010000093.1 GCA_031279795.1 Bacteroidales bacterium | reverse complement strand
ATGGTTAGAATCACCTTATTCCCTTGTATGTTATATTGTCTCAACAACATCTTTTTTTGACGGGTTTGGGTTATGCCTCTCCCCTACCCCTTGTTTTCACTTTTCTTTTTTTGAAGACCTGTTTCACAACAAAGTAAACGACAACAAGCGCTAAAAGTCCTAAAATAACGTATGAAATCTCTGAACTGTAGCTGTCAATCAAATCTTGCTGCCCTTGTGCAAGGTAACCGAGCAGGGCGAGGACAATGTTCCAGCATCCGGCGCCAATGGCCGTATAGAGCGTGAAACTGAACAGATTCATTCTGGCTAAGCCGGCAGGAATGGAAATCAGTTGGCGCACGGCGGGGATAAGACGTCCGACGAGCGTGGAGGTTTTGCCATGTTGGTTGAAATAATCTTCGGCTTTTTGAATTTTTTCGCTGTTGAGTAAACACAAGCGACCGATTTTGCTGTCTGCAAATTTGTATATAATGGGACGTCCCAGCCACAATGCAAGGAAATAGTTTATCAATGCTCCTATGAGCGAACCGATTAAACCACACAGAACAACAAGATAAATGCTCAGATGACTGTTCGGCTTGCTTGCGATATAGGCTGCCGGAGGAATTACAACTTCTGACGGAAATGGGATGAACGAACTTTCGATGGCCATCAGCAGCGTGATCGTTGAATAATTCATATTGTTTTCATACCATTTTTCAACTTGCTGCAGGATGGAAAGACTTTTTTCCGGTGTACTTTCCTGTGCGTTGAGTGATATTGAGAATATTAACAGTATGCTTGCAATAATGCACTGATAATGTTTTTTGTTTGTCATAACTTGTTGAAATTGGTTATTATACCTTGTTCTTTCAATATTTGTTTTATTTCATGGATAACTTTTTCTTCCTGCGAGAAATTTTCTAACGTTGTGCCGTGAGTGAATTCATCAATAGCATGTTGCAACGATGTGGCAGCTTTGGCATATTGCTTGGTGGTGGCATACAATGCTGCCATTTTTAGCGCCAGCCCGGGAAAATTGGGATTGCATTCGGCCGCTTTTTCAAAATAAAACAGTGCATCTTCATCTCTTCCTATCCTGGCTTTCAGCATACCGAGCGAATAAATAGCGTCGGCTATTTCTTCCACATCGGACGAGAGCGACAAGGCAAAAATATAGGAAACTTCGGCTTCGATAAAAAGTCCTAATTCGAGAAGAACATGGCCTCTCTGCAGGTGCAAGTTGTTGTCGTCGGGCGCCAGCAGAAGGGCTTTAGTGAAATATTGCAGTGTGTCGATGAAATTGTTTTCGGATACAAGCACATCAATCAAGTGTTTCAATGAAAAGATACTCTCTCCGGTTTGTAGCGCTTTGAATGCGTATTCCTTGCTTTTTTCGTGCTCTTCCAGTTCCTGATAACATTCCGAAATGAAAATATATGCCATTTCATCATTTGCATTGAGCGTGATATATTCTGTCAGCGTTTCTATGGCTTTTTCGTAGTCTTTGAGCAGCATGAGCGTATGTCCTTTCTGCAAAAGAGCCTGTTCGTCTGTTTCGTCGATAACAAGCACAAATTCAAAGGCTTCAAGCGCCTTGGCATATTTTGTCTGAATCATGTACAGTTCTCCGATGCTTTTCCAGTCAGTTGCCGAATACGGGTTAACGTCCAGCAGTTTGTCGAAGATACCTGTTGCCTTGACATATTTATTATCTTCCCAGTATGTTATGGCTAATTCTCGCTGAAGCTGAATATTCCCTGGAAATTTCTTTAATCCTTTCTGTAAACAGGAGATAGCTTTCTCAAACTTGTTGACCGAACAAAATATTTCAGCAACTTCCATGTATTCATATTCATCACTCGCTTCTTCCAGAATTTTGTTAATGAGTGTGTATGCCAGTTTACTGTTTTTGGTATTCAGATAGATGGATGCCTTTACAAGCATAGCTTCTATATCGGTAACATCAATGGATGAATTATTAAGCAACTGGAGCGCTTCATTGTATTTTTTTTTGAATACTAAGCACCGAGCTTTTTTTATCAATAATTCTTCATCATTCGGATGCTGTTTCAAGCCTTCTTCGATGGCTTTATACATGTCGTTAAAATTTTCTTTATTTTCGTAATGTTCTACGATTTTTTCAAATTCTTCCGAATCGAAATACATGTTTTCCCCGTTACGAAGCATGTTTTCGTAACGCGCCAGTAAATCGGAGAAATTGTCTTCACTCATAATTGATGGTGCGGTTATTATTGTTTCTTTCTATATTATTGTTTTTTAGCCTGTTCCTTGCTCCAACTGTCTTTCAGCGAAACGGTACGGTTAAAAATCAGCCGTTTTTCTTTCTCAGTATCGGTATCGACAGTAAAATAACCTAATCGCTGGAACTGAAAATGCTCAAATGGCTGTGCGCCTGCTAAATGCTGTTCTACTCGGCAATTTTTCAGGATGTGTTGTGAAGTTGGATTTAGCTGTGTGCGGAAATCGGCGTCTCTATCTTCGCCTGGATTTTCTACGCTATACAGCCGGTCGTAGAGCCTGACTTCAGCTTCGAGGCTGTGAGTAACCGACACCCAGTGCAACGTTCCTTTCACCTTGCGGTTTGCTTCGGGCATGCCGCTACGCGTTTGCGAGTCGTATTCGCAATAAATTTCTTCTATTTCTCCTGTCGTTTCATTTTTTTTGACGTCGGTGCAACGGACGATATAGGCATTTTTCAGTCTTACTTCCTGTCCGGGAGAGAGACGGAAAAATTTCTTAGGCGGATTTTCCATGAAATCTTCCCGTTCGATGAACAATTCCCGTGTGAAGGCAATTTCATGTGTGCCCATTGATTCGTCTTCAGGATTGTTAATCGCTGTTAAAAATTCAGTTTGTCCTTCGGGATAGTTTACAATGACGAGTTTCACCGGGTCAAGTACTGCTGATACGCGGGGCGCACGGAGGTTCAAATCTTCCCGTATTGAACTTTCCAGCAACGAAATATCATTCAAGGCTTCATATTTTGTATATCCTATTTTGTTAATGAAATTCTTGATGGATTCCGGCGTATATCCTCGACGGCGAAGGCCGCAGAGAGTGGGCATGCGTGGGTCGTCCCAGCCATTAACGTAATTTTCCCTGACTAACTGTAGCAGTTTGCGTTTGCTCATTACCGTGTATGTCAGATTCAACCGGTTAAATTCTGTTTGGTGCGGGCGATAGTCGTCAGTTGCTAACTGATTGATAAACCAGTCGTACAATGGTCGGTGTACTTCAAATTCCAATGTGCAGAGAGAATGTGTTATGCCTTCAAAATAATCACTTTGCCCGTGTGCAAAATCGTACATCGGATATACTTTCCACTTCTCGCCAGTGCGGTGGTGCGGGTGATTGATAATCCGGTATATGATTGGGTCGCGAAGGTGCATGTTGGGCGAAGACATGTCAATCTTTGCACGGAGGGTGCGGCTGCCTTCGGAAAATTCGCCGGTATTCATACGATTAAAGAGATCAAGGTTTTCTTCTACGCTCCGGTTGCGGAACGGACTTTCAACACCCGGCTGCGTTGGTGTGCCTTTCTGTTCGCTGATAATTTCTGCTGGCTGGTCATCTACATATGCTAATCCTTTGCGAATTAAATCAATTGCAAAATCCCACAGTTGCTGGAAATAGTCGGAGGCATAAAAAAGGCGGCCTTCCCAGTCAAAGCCAAGCCACTGAATGTCTTCCTTAATGGAATCAACATACTCTGTGTCTTCTTTTACAGGATTGGTGTCGTCGAACCGAAGATTGCATTTTCCTGCGTAACGTTGCGCTAATCCAAAATCCAAACAAATGGCTTTGGCATGTCCAATATGCAGATAACCATTGGGTTCTGGTGGAAAGCGTGTATGGATTCTTCCATTGCTTTTCCCTTCATGCAGATCTTTTTCGATGATTGTTTCTATGAAATTCAGGCTTTTCCTGCCTTCTTCCGGTGTTTTATTTGTTGTCATACAGCAAAATTTCTTTATCTTTTTCAAAGACGCAAAGTTAATATAATATCCTGTATTGTCCTGAATAAATGAATATTTTTTGTGAATTTTGTGAATTTTGTAAATAATGTGAATAATGAATGAATTTATGAATTCTTTTATTCTTCCTCACTGTTATGTTTCATTTTTCGGCTGTATATTTTTTTCGATAAAACTATTTTGTTGTATGTCAAAGGTTTGTTATGCATGGCAATTTCTTCTTCTCTGCTTTTTCGTCGCGACGCCTTTATTATTGCAGTTAACTGTTCTTGTTTTTTAGATTGATGCCGATACATTTTCTGCCTCCTTCTGCTGTTTTTTATTCATGACAATTTTTTTCGTATCTTTGTCAAGATCAATGATAATGGTATCGCCTGTTGTAATGGCTGCGTTGATAATCATTTCGGCCATTCCGTCTTCGAGATATTGCTGAATGGCGCGTTTCAGCGGGCGGGCGCCAAACTGTACATCGTATCCTTTTTCGGCCAGAAATTCACGGGCTTCATCGCTTAATTCCATTGTGTAACCAAGATGTGCCAGTCGTTTGCTGAAATCTATCAGTTCAAGATCTATGATGTTGAAAATGCTTGTCTTATCTAATTGGTCGAATATAATTACTTCATCTACACGGTTTAAAAATTCGGGAGAGAAAGAACGCTGCAAGGCCTTCTGAATCACACCGCGTGCAAATTCCCTGTCATTGGCGCGATTTTGTGTCTGAAATCCAACTCCGCGTCCGAAATCTTTCAACTGACGTGTACCGGTATTTGACGTCATGATGATGACCGTATTTCGGAAATCAATTTTCCGTCCCAGACTGTCGGTCAGAGTACCTTCGTCGAGTACCTGCAGCAGGAGGTTGAAAACGTCGGGATGCGCCTTTTCGATTTCGTCCAGCAAGACAACAGAATAGGGTTTGCGTCTGACTCGTTCGGTTAGCTGACCGCCTTCTTCGTAACCTACATATCCGGGAGGCGCTCCAATCAGACGCGATACAGTGAATTTTTCCATGTATTCGCTCATGTCAATACGAATAAGCGCTTCGGATGAATCGAACAGAAATTCGGCTAATTTCTTGGCCAAGTGTGTTTTTCCGACTCCTGTCGGACCCAGAAACATGAATGTGCCAATGGGTTTGCTTGGATCTTTCAAGCCTGCGCGGTTTCGCCGGATGGAGCGAATAACCTTGTCGACTGCGTCGTCTTGACCAATAACTTTGGATGTCAGCTCGCCTTTCATTGTCGACAGGCGTTGCATTTCAGCTTGTGCCACTCGTTGTACGGGGATTCCCGACATCATTGCTATGACTTCTTCTACCTGCGATTCGTCAACTAACGGGCGATTCTGTTTTATTTCTTCTTCCCAGCATTGTTGGGCTGTGTTTAGAGCCAGATTAAAATCCCGTATTTTGTCGCGAAGATTGGCTGCGGCTTCGAAATTTTGTGCTTTTACTGCCACAGTTTTCATCGCTTCTGTTTCGGTTATTATCCGTTCCAGATCTTCAATATGTTTTGGAACAACAATGTTTGTAATATGCACGCGCGCACCTGACTCGTCCAGTGCGTCAATGGCTTTGTCGGGAAAATACCGGTCGGAAATGTACCGTTCTGTCAATTTGACACAAGCTGCCAATGCTGCTTGGGAATACTGTACATTGTGGTGGTTTTCGTATCCATTCTTAATATTTTCCAAAATTTGCAGTGTTTCTTCCGCTGTTGTAGGATTTACCAGTATTTTCTGGAAACGTCTTTCCAGCGCTCCGTCCCGTTCGATACTTTTACGAAACTCATCTAACGTGGTTGCGCCAATGCACTGAATTTCGCCTCGTGATAATGCTGGTTTCAGGATATTGGCGGCGTCCAGCGAACCGGATGCGCCTCCTGCTCCGATGATAGTGTGTATTTCGTCAATAAACAAGATAATATTCGGATTTTTTGTCAGTTCGTTTAAGATAGCTTTTATTCGTTCTTCAAACTGCCCGCGATATTTCGTTCCCGCAACTATTGAGGCCATGTCAAGAGTTACAACCCGTCGGTCGAAGAGTGCGCGTGATACCCGTTTTTGCACAATGCGTAATGCTAGACCTTCGACGATGGCTGATTTTCCGACGCCCGGTTCGCCAATTAACACTGGATTGTTCTTTTTTCGACGACTCAGAATTTGTGCCAGTCGTTCTATTTCTTTTTCTCGTCCAACGACGGGGTCTAATTTGCCGTCTGCGGCTGCTCGCGTCATGTCGAATCCAAAATTGTTCAAAACCGGCGTGTCGTTTGACGGTTTCTGTGGTTTGCCTGTTTTTGACGCATTGCCGCTTGGTCCGCTTTTTTCCACGCTGTCTTCGTCGTCTTCGTCGTCTTCGATAAATCCGCCTCCCATTTGCAAATCACTGCTGTCTTTTTCATAAGGATGATAATCGTACAGCATATTATAAAAGGTGTCGTAATTAATGCCTTCTTTCGACAAAAGGTCGGCAACCAAATTCATCTCATCTTTCAGCAGCGCCAAGACTACATGCTCTGTATCTACGTTTTCGCTCTTTTGCAACCGCGATTCTAACATGCTCATCTTTATTATTTTATTTGCATATTTTGTTATTGCAATGTCTTCATTGACTGCCGTCATTGGTTTCCTTATCTGGCTTTCAATTAGCCTCTTTAGCTGCAATGTGTTGATTCCAAGCTGCTTAAGAGCATCTACAGCTTTGCCTTCTCCGTCCCGCAATATTCCTAAAAAAATATGTTCCGGACCGATGTAATTGTTTTGCAGTCGTTCGGCTTCCTCACGGCTGTAGGATATTACTTCCCTTACTTTTGGTGATAAATGTCTGTTCATACTAACTGTTTTTCACGACTACAAAGATAATGCTTATTTTGTTGTCGTTTGTTCTTTTCCACAAAAAATATACCATTTCACGGCTTATTAACAATTATCAACTTCAAAATGTTTATTTATTATATTATTTTTACAAATCAAAACCTATATCTCGTCGAAAATATTTCCCTTCAAAATCAATAACTTGTGTATTGAAAAACGACTGTTGAAGCGCTTCTTCTCGGTTTTTTCCGTATGAACTGACGGCAATGACCCGTCCGCCGTCTGTCAGCATTTGTCCATTGTTCTCTTTCGTCCCAGCATGGAAAACGAGGCTTCCGCTTGTTTTGTCCAGCCCCGAAATCGTTTTTCCTTTTTCGTAATCGCCGGGGTAGCCTCTCGAAACCAGCATAATCGTAATGGCAGTGCGTTCGTCAAATCTTAATTCTTTTTCGGCAAGTGTTTGTGTAGCAATACCTTCTAAGAGTTCAACAAAATCTGACTGAATACGCAGCATCACGACTTCTGTTTCGGGATCGCCCATTCGCGCATTGTACTCTATGACAAACGGATCTGATGCTACTTTTATTAATCCGAAAAATATAAACCCTTTGTAATCTATTTGTTCTTTTTTTAATCCATTAATAGTCGGACGAATAATCCGTTCTTCCACTTTGTGCATGAATGCTTTGTCGGCAAATGGAACTGGGGAAACTGCGCCCATTCCGCCGGTATTAGGCCCTGTATCGCCTTCGCCTATCCGTTTGTAGTCTTTGGCTACCGGAAGTATTTTGTACGATTTTCCGTCGGTCATCACAAATACTGAACATTCTATTCCCTGCATAAATTCCTCAATAATCACCGTGTCGCTTGCTTTGCCGAACATTCCGTCGAGCATCTTTTGCAATTCGTGTTTGGCTTCGCTCAAGCTGTGGATAATCAAAACGCCTTTTCCGGCAGCCAGCCCGTCGGCTTTCAGCACGTAAGGCGCTTGCAGACTGTCGAGAAATTCCAGCCCTTCTTTCAGATTGTACTTGTTCACTGATAGATAGTTGGCGGTAGGAATACTGTTTCGCTGCATGAAGTTTTTGGCAAACTCCTTGCTGCCTTCCAGCTGTGCGCCTTCTTTTGATGGGCCAATAACCGGTATATGCATGAGTTCCTTGCTGTTGCGAAAAAAATCGTAAATGCCTTCAACCAAAGGAACTTCCGGCCCAACAACCACCAAATCAATCTGCTTATCCACCGCCGCCTGCCCAATTGCCTGGAAATCAGTCACCGCAATGGGCAGATTTGTTCCATGCTGTTTTGTACCGGCATTCCCCGGCGCAATAAAAAGCTGCGTCAATTTCGGACTCTGTGCTATCTTCCACGCGAATGCATGCTCGCGCCCACCCGAACCCAGTAATAGTATGTTCATCTTGTTGTTATCGTTTTGTTTTATGTTTATTATAATTTGGATAAATGGACATGCAAATGTACATAGAATTTTATTTCCAACAAAAAACATGTTTCAATTACGAATTACAAATCATAAAGGATACTGCAAAAATCTGGGTAAATGAAGAAAGCTCAATTTTATTTTTTTGATTATGATTTGGATTACTGATGATTTTCATTTAACTTTGCGTAAAATTTTAAATGGATATCTGATGAAAATAATTGTTATCAGTTCATCTCATAAAAAATGAAGTGGATATATATCCATAATTCCGATAATGCTTTTTCTATCAACACAATTAAAATTAATCGAATATGGAAAAGAAGAAAATCGTAACATTTTACGAGGAATGTCAAAAGAAAAGTATTTCGCGCCGTGACTTTCTGAAGTTCTGCACCACAATTGCAGCTGCTATGGGGCTGGATGCGTCGGGCGCGGCGCAAGTCGTGAAAGCGCTGGAAACGAAACCGCGTCTTCCGATTATCTGGCTGCACCTGCAGGAATGCACCTGCTGCAGCGAATCCTTTATTCGCAGTGCACATCCCATCCTGGCTACGCTGCTCTTCGATCACATTTCGCTCGACTACACTGAAACGTTGATGGCGGCAGCCGGAGAACAGGCCGAAAAATGCATGCACAACACGATGGAAACATACAAGGGTGAATATATCCTGATGATTGAAGGAACCATTCCCGTTGAAAATGAAGCCTATTGCTGCATTAACGGACGAAGCGCCAAACAAATCGTGGATGAAGCTGCTCTGCATGCCAAAGCTGTCATTGCCTGGGGAAATTGCGCTTCATCGGGGTGCGTGCAGGCAGCGTCCCCGAATCCTACCGGCGCTAAACCTGTTCACAGGATTGTCAAGGGAAAACCGGTGATTAATGTGCAGGGCTGTCCGCCAATTGCGGAAGTGATGGCCGGAATTGTGGTGCATCTGCTGACGTTTGGCAAAATTCCGCAGTTAGACAGTCTTGGACGTCCCAAAGCATTTTATTCCCGCCGTGTTCACGATTCCTGCTACCGTCGTGCTAATTTTGATGCTGGACTTTTTGTCGAATCGTTCGACGATGAAAATGCCAAACGTGGCTATTGCCTCTATAAAATGGGATGTCGCGGTCCGAATACCTACAACTCCTGCGGAATCATTAAATGGAACGAAGGCGTGAGTTTCCCAATCCAGAGCGGACATCCGTGTATCGGCTGCAGTGAAGAAAATTTTTGGGACAACAGCCCTTTCTACAAACGAAACCCTACGTTCAACGCTTTCGGCATTGAAGCCACTGCCGATCAGATTGGTCTGGCTGTCGGCGCGGCTACTGCTCTCGGAATCGCCGCTCATGCCATTGCTACAAACGTTCGCAAAAAAACATTAATCGAAAACGAGGAAGATTAAATCATTTAGAAAATATATACATTATGTCTGAAAGAATAGTTATAGACCCTATCACACGGATTGAAGGCCATCTGCGAATTGAAGCCCGAATTGAAAACGGAAAAATTGCCGACGCTTTCAGTTCCGGCACAATGGTGCGAGGCCTCGAAACGATTGTCCGCGACCGTGACCCACGCGATGTTTGGGCGTTCGTCGGACGGGTATGTGGCGTTTGCACTTCCATGCATTCGCTCTGTTCGGTTCGTGCAGTGGAAAACGCGCTCAACATCGTCATCCCGCAGAATGCCGAACTGGTACGCAACATCATGGAGGCTACTCTGTATATGCACGACCATGTGGTACATTTTTACCATTTGCATGCCCTGGACTGGGTAGATGTTGTTGCATCGCTCAAAGCCACGCCCGAAGCTGCTGCTGATGCCGCACAGAAATTATCGGCATGGCCAAACAATTCGGCAAGTTATTTCCGCGAAGTGCAGAATCGCATAAAAAAGTTCGTCGACAGCGGTCAACTGGGCATTTTTGCTAACGGTTACTGGGGGCATCCTGCATATAAACTCTCGCCAGAACAGAACTTGATTGCCGTTGCTCATTACCTTGACGCGCTGGAATGGCAAAAGGAGGTTGTAAAAATACAAACGGTTTTCGGCGGAAAAAATCCACATCCGAATTATTTGGTCGGCGGAGTTCCGGCAAGTATCAATCTGGACGAAGCCAACGCTATCAACGCAGAAAGGCTCGCG
>JAITHZ010000021.1 GCA_031279795.1 Bacteroidales bacterium | reverse complement strand
TCACATGGTCGCCGGGTTGTATTTGCGTATTACCGTTTACAATCAGCGCCTTTCCATCTCTAATTAGTCCGCCTATAGTCAAGTCTTTAGGTAGATCCAAATCTTTTACCGGATGTTTGATAATCCTGCTTTCCTCGGTGGCAACCAGCTCGGCAACATCGGCGTTGGCCACTGTCATGGTTTTGATGTTGGAAACGTCGGCTTCAAGCAGGTATTTGTAAATATGGCTTGCTGTAATCAGCTTTTTGTTGATAATGGTACCAATATCCAGTTTTTCTGCCATGGCGATGTAATCAATATTTTCCACTTCGGCAACTGTTTTTCTGACGCCCGAACGTTTTGCCGCCATGCATGCCAGGATATTCGTTTCGGAATTGCCAGTGAGCGCAATAAATGCATCCACGCTGCGAATACCTTCTTCCTTCAGCAGTTCCATATCGCGTCCGTCGCCATGAATAACCATTGCGTTGTTCACCTGTTCGGTAAACCAATAGGCGCGTTCTTTATTTTTTTCAATTATTTTAATATCAATATTTTTTGGCATTCCCAGACAGGTGCGTACTGCAATTCGGCTTCCGCCCATAATCATGACATTATTTACCTGAAAATCTTCTTTCCCCGTCATTTCGCGGAGCGCAGGCAATTGATCGGGGGTTGCGGTGAAAAATACAGTATCACCGCTTTTGACTGCATCTGAACCACGCGGAATAATTGTCGCCGAATAGCGTTTAATGCCGACGATATGAAAAAATGTGTGATCTTTAGTGAATTCGCAAAGGGGGATTTGGAGGATAGACGCATTTTCGCGCACTTTAATGCCGGCGAGGATTAACTTTCCGCCGTAAAATTCGTGCCATTGCCTCATCCATGGTTTTCGCAGGGAGAGTAATACTTCGTCGGCAGCCAGCATTTCGGGATATATCAGGGAATGAATACCCAGACTTTCAAAAAACGACAGGTTTTCGGCAAGCAAGTATTCGTAGTTGTCAATACGTGCCAGCGTTTTTTTTGCTCCCATACTGGCTGCCAGCATGCAGGAGGTAATATTTTGGGATTCTTCGGGCGTAACTCCGATAAACAGGCTGGCATCATTTACTTTAGCATCTTTTAACCCTTTGATAGATGTTGGGGAGCCGGTTATCGTCAGCAGGTCAAAATCGGATAATGCATTCAGCGCCTCCGAATTTTTGTCGAGTAACACAGTGTCAATCTGTTCTTTAGACAATAATTTTGCTAAATACGTACCAACTTCTCCAGCGCCGGCTATTACAACTTTCATTTCATTATTTTTTTTACAGTTTCAACGATTCCGTCCACATCAATCCCGCAAATTCGGTAAAGGTCGGGGATACTGCCATGTTCGACAAAACGGTCGGGCAATCCCAGACGTTTGACAACTGGCGTGTAACCGTTGTCGGCCATAAATTCAAGCACAGCAGCGCCCATTCCACCAATAACTGAACCGTTTTCGATTGTGATTATCCGTGAAAAACGACTGCCTATTTCGTGTAGCAGTTCCTTGTCAAGAGGTTTCAGGAAAAGCATATCGTAGTGAGCGATTTCAACTACATACTCGCTTTCGACAATTTCAATAGCTTCCTGCACCAGATTGCCGATTGGCCCGATAGAAATGATAGCCAAATCTTTGCCGTTTTTTATTTTCCGCCCCTTGCCAACTGGAAGCTGCTGCATTTCGTTTTTCCACTCCACCAGAACGCCTCTTCCACGCGGGTAGCGAATCAAAAACGGGCCGGCGTCAGGCTGTTGCGCCGTAAACATCAGGTTACGCAGATCATGTTCGTTGAGTGGCGAGGCAATCGTGAGGTTCGGCACGCAACGGAATGCCGCCATATCAAAAGCTCCGTGATGCGTGGGGCCGTCTTCGCCAACCAGTCCAGCTCTGTCGAGGCAAAGAACGACATGAAGATTCTGCAGCGCAACGTCATGAATCACTTGGTCGAATGCACGCTGCATAAATGACGAATAGATATTGCAAAACGGCAGGATGCCTTCCTTCGCCAAACCTGCAGAAAAAGTCACTGCATGTTCTTCGGCAATTCCAACGTCAAAAAAACGATCCGGTAATGCTTTCATCATTATATTCATGGAAGAACCGGTTGGCATTGCAGGTGTTATCCCTACAATTTTCTCGTTCTGCAAGGCCAGTTCCAGTAATGTATTTCCAAAAACATCCTGAAACAAAGGTGGTTTTTTACTTTCGTCACTTACGATACGTATGCCGGTTTCGCGGTCGAAAATTCCCGGAGCATGCCATTCGGTCGCCGATTTTTCGGCCGGTTCAAAACCTTTTCCCTTTTTTGTGCGGATATGCAGCAGGCGCGGGCCTTGCATGTGTTTGATGTCGCGCAGCACTTTTACAAGATATTCCACATCGTGCCCGTTGACGGGTCCGAAATAGCGGATATTGAAACCTTCAAAAATATTCTGCTGTTTTGTCAGTAAAGCTTTCAGGCTGTTGTTGAAACGGAGAATAAGGCCTTTTCCTCCTTCGTTGATAATTTTTTTCCGGCGCAGGAAACGGTACAAATCGTAGCGCAATTTATTATAGGTGTGAGATGTTGTAATATGCACCAGATAATCGCTCAATGCCCCAACATTATGGTCGATTGCCATATTGTTGTCATTTAATATAATGAGCAAATTATTCGGATTAATGGAAGCATTGTTCAACCCTTCGAAAGCCAGACCGCCGGTCATAGAGCCATCGCCGATAATGGCAACGACATTGCGACTCTCGCGTTTCATGGCAGATGCTACCGCCATGCCCAAACCCGCCGAAATGGAAGTGGAAGCATGCCCGACGGCAAAGGCATCGTATTCGCTTTCCGACGGCGAAGGGAAACCGCAAATTCCTCCCAGTTTTCGATTCGTATGGAAACGTTCCCTGCGTCCAGTCAGGATTTTGTGGCCATACGCCTGATGTCCGACATCCCAGATCAGGTGATCGTAGGGCGTATTGAATACATAGTGCAGCGCAACGGTAAGTTCCACTACGCCCAGACTGGATGCAAAATGTCCGGGATTGGAAGCCAGTTCGTCGATAATAAAGTTTCGGAGATCGCTACAAACATTCACCAAATCTTTCTCCGATATCTGGCGAAGATCTTCGGGAAAATTAATCCGGTCTAAAAACGGATAGTCTTTATTTTGTTCTAACATAGGTACAATTCACTTCATAAAATTGCTGCAAAATTAACCGATTTCTACGGGAAAAAGTTTATTTACAAGCATTTTTTTTGGGAAAAATCAGAATTTCTCCAATTGGCAGGCATTTATGGGCATTACTGATCCCCCTGCATCAGGCGAAACGAACTGCTTGTACCGGAAGTTATCATTTGAACGAGAACAAAGCAAAGCTTATCAAATGATTAATGTTTGATGATGTAAAATGATCCTGGTTCTCTTGTTGTGTCTATTCTTGGACATTTCGTTTTAAGAATCTCAAAATGATTGTTCTTCAATAAATTCACTGCCCCGATTATTTTCCACTGTGAATTGTAACTCAAAAATGCTTCTAAGAGATATTGTTCATTCCACAGTCTGATTTCACCAAGAAGCCATTGGTATGGATAATCATGCGGCGAGAAAATATCGTGGACATGGACAATAACCCCACTTTTTAATGTGGGCAATATTTCGAGATATTCGAATAGTACATCGCCTTGTGGACGGATAACATGGGATGAATCAATGAATAAAATGTCGTTTGCTTCAAGTTGTCCAAAAAAAGCAACATCCATGTCTTCCACTTTTTTCCTGATTGTTTTGACGCCTGTTTTTTCAAGCCATGGCATTTCATATGGTTCAATGCATATATGTTCGCACTGGTACGATGTGTTTTCATCCTGATTTTTCTGAATAGCCAGCCGCGCCATGAGAGTCGAATTTCCTGAACCAATTTCAATTATTTTTTTGGGCTTTTTCAACCGTATGATATTGTACCAAAATTCGGCGTCTCCACTTCCAAAAGCGCGATTGTTGAAATGAAATACCGTATCTGCAATAAAATTATCCGGCATATTTTCAAATTCATGTTGAAAGTCAAAACTATTCAAAAGATCCAGCTGTTCTGTCAGATTCCAGTCTATCCCAAGTAATGTTCTTTCTTCGGAAAGGGCTTTCCGCAACTGTTTTGCACTGAAAAATGGCTCATAATAATGGTTCCGTATTGGCTGCACACCCACTTTCAGTAATATTTTTTTTGATACGGGCAAGCGTGATTGCAATATTCTAACCCGTTTCATAAGAATAGCTGAAAAAAGCACAAATGGAGATATTCCAAGATCAATAAGTTTTATTAATTTATTTTTCATTTGTATGTAATTTATGTAATATGTAATTTATATGGTTGTTTTTTTACCGTAATTTATTTTTTTATCAATAAATCTTTTAATCCTTCAGAATTTATTTCATGAAATTTTCTAGCAAACAGGCTATTTGAGTTTTTTATTTTTTCATAATCTGTCTCATCCAGAAACGCTGGATTACTGCCGCGTTTTGATTTCCAATCAATAAACCTTAAGTTGTCGGTTATGATATTTTTATGATATTCAGAATTGACAAGGACTGTTTGAAAATATATTTCTTCAGAGCAAAATGTAAATTTCATTGTTTTCAGTATTTCTGGATTCATTTTTGTAAATCCAATAATAAACTGAAGGGTATTTCTTGTCAAACTCCAGTATGTGCTGCCGCCATACAATTTTTTAAAAAAAGTCTGCAATGTGATTTTTCTCTTTAGTTTTAATATTTTTTGCGTTTTAAACAATATTCCGATCAACTTTCCTCCAATAATTTTTTTTGCATTAAATATTTCATAAAAACGATAATATTCTATTCTCTCCATGCCGCCATTTGTCCAGGATGCTGTGGGCAGTTCACGATATGCCAGATAGTCTTTTTCTGTATCCAATACATCGGTAAAATATTTTTTTGTCTTGCATGGAAAATCTTGACCGGTTATTAAATGAAAATATCCGTTCCTTTGATCCTCAAGCGCTTTTTCCGACAATAACAAAATGGCTTTAAGATGATTAACGGATCCCCAATTTACAATAAATTCTTTATAAACATGTACATTATCCCCTAAAGAATGAATTTCAACTAAATCCATTTTGCTTTTTTTGTCTACATGTATGTAAAATTCAAAATCTTTACCAAAATAATCAATAATATCATAAATTTGTTTTGCATTTTTATATGCTGTAATCAAAATTGCCTGTCGCATATTCTCCATTTAATAAAATTGCATTCTTATTTTTATTTTTAACCGTCCTGGCTGTTCTAATCAGTTTCATAATGTCTGAAAAAAGCACAAAAGGTGATATCTATCAGTTTAATGCTAATTTTTAATTACTTAACCTCTAAACTATCCGTCTCTATAACAGAGACGGATGTTTAATGCTAATTCGCTAAAAATGAACAAATTAACTGCGTTAAAAAAAGCAAATTTATGCTA
>JAITHZ010000357.1 GCA_031279795.1 Bacteroidales bacterium | reverse complement strand
ATTGATGGGAAAATAACGAATACTTTTCCCTTTGAAGCTACCAAATCGGTGAATCCTGTCTATACGGAAATCCCCGGATGGAAAACAAATATGACTAACATGCTGTCGGCTGAAGAATTTCCGCCGAAATTTATGAATTATCTCCATTTTCTGGAAGATCGCTTGCATGTGCCGATTGAAATTGTTTCTGTTGGACCCGACAGAAAACAGACAATCTTGCTGTAATCAACGCAAAAGGATTCACATTTAATAATTATCACCATGACTTATCTTCTTTTTGGTATCGTTGCACTGCTGAGCTGGGTGGTTCAAAATGGATTAAACCGCCGTTTTCAAAAATATGCCCAAATCCCGACCAATTATGGAATGACGGGAAAGGAGGTAGCCGAAAAAATGCTCCGAGATAACGGAATATACGATGTTGCGGTTATCTCGGCGCAAGGTCATCTTACTGACCATTACAATCCTGCCTCGAAAACGGTAAATTTAAGTCAACATGTCTATGCGGGCAGCAACATCGCCGCCGCCGCCGTTGCCGCCCACGAATGTGGACATGCCGTGCAGCACGCTACTGCATACTCCTTCCTGACTGTGCGCTCAAAATTAGTGCCGACTGTCAATTTTGCATCAAAATGGGTAACATGGGTGCTATTGGCCGGAATACTGCTGGTAAATAGCTTCCCGCAACTGTTGCTGTGCGGGATTGCTTTGTTTGCCATAACAACTCTGTTCAGCTTCGTTACGCTTCCGGTCGAAATCAATGCAAGCAGCCGAGCAATGGCCTGGCTGAACAGCGCAGGTATCACCAGCGTCGAAAGTTACGGCAAAGCACGGGACGCCCTGAAATGGGCTGCTTATACATATGTTGTCGCTGCACTCAGCTCTCTGGGAACTTTGTTTTATTACATCACAATTTATTTGAACAGAAACAAAAATTGAAAATGGATGGATAAAGTTCTGGAGGAAAAAGACAGAATAATCAGAGAAATGGAGGAACAGTTAAAGAAATTCAGAAACGATTCTAATTCATTATAGTCATGTACATTGCCAATCCAATTTATGACGTAGTCTTCAAATTTATGATGGAAGACAACAAGGTAGCCAAGGCCTTCCTTTCTGCAATTATTGGTGAAAATGTGGTGGAGCTGGATTTTACAGCTCAGGAACATACGCTTCGCATTCCCAAAAAAAAAGAGCCTGCAGAAGAAAAAACCGTAGAAGAACAGGCGAAAACAGGCGAAAGCGACCGTTGTCTTACGGTATGCCGCATGGATTTTTCTGCCAAGATAGCTTTAGCGAATGATGTTTATAAGACCGTTTTGATTGAACTGCAGAAAGCAAAACTGCCAACCGACATCTTGCGATTTCGTCGTTATCTGGGAGTGAATTACCAAAATTCAGGCAACGTATCCGAAAAGGAGAAGGTTGTGGCCAGAGAAATTTACTGTATCTTTCTGCTGGGATATGATATTGGTTATCCTGCAAATCCGATTATTCAAATAGTGCCTGGAGCTACAGATGCTATAACGAAAGAAAAATTGGAAATACTGTCCAATGAATTTATATGTGCTCTGCACCACCGTTCGTGGATAGTGCAGATTGCGTCCCTGAAAAAACATCACCGCAGCGATTTGGAAAAACTGTTGAGTGTTTTCGACCAGGAGAATCAAACGAAAAATCATCACATCATGAATGTACATGAAGAAGATTTTCCGGAAGATTTTCGTCACATCGTACGTCGGCTCCAGATGGCAGCCGAAAGCGAAAAAGTGCAGATAGATATGGAAATGGAAGACGATTATTTACTGGATCTTCAAGAAAAAGAACGTGAAATAAGTCAACAACGACAAACTATCGCTGAACAGAAACAAACAATTGCTGAAAAAGATAAAGTTCTGGAAGAAAAAGACAAAGTTCTGGAAGAAAAAGATAAAGTTCTGGAAGAAAAAGACAAAGTTCTGGAAGAAAAAGACAGAATAATCAGAGAAATGGAGGAACAGTTAAAGAAATTCAGAAACGATTCTAATTCATTATAGATATGTATTCTGATGAATTATACTATAATGCCGTTGATTTGTTAAAGGCAATAATTGCTGTACCCTCGTTTAGTAAGGAAGAGAATTCGGTGGCGGAACTCATCCGGTCGTACATTGAACAGCAGGGACTTACTGCATTTCGCAGTGGTAATAACACATGGTGTCAGTCGCTGGAAGTGACGCAGGACAAGCCAACTATTCTGTTAAATTCTCACATTGATACGGTGAAACCTGTTGCTGGCTGGAAACGGGAACCTTTTCGGGCAGAGGAAAACGGCGGAAAGCTTTACGGGTTGGGCAGTAACGACGCCGGAGCGAGCCTTGTTGCTTTGCTGCAGGCTTTTATGGCGCTTACGCAGAAAAAACAGCCATATAACCTGATTTTCCTGGCTTCGGCTGAAGAAGAAATTTCCGGTGAAAACGGGATAGAAAGTCTCCTTTCTATCTTGCCGACAGTTACGTTTGCAATTGCAGGCGAACCAACCAACATGCATCCTGCTATTGCCGAAAAGGGCTTGATGGTATTGGACTGTACGGCGCACGGACTTGCCGGACACGCCGCGCGGACGGAGGGCGTGAATGCTATCTACAAAGCTATAACTGATATAGAATGGTTTCGGGAATATCATTTTTCAAAAATATCGGAAATGTTGGGGAATGTTAAGATGACTGTGACGCAAATTAATGCCGGAACGCAGCACAATGTCGTCCCCAACTGCTGTTCGTTTGTCGTGGATGTTCGAACAACTGACTGCTACACCAACAGGGAAGTATTCGATATTGTCGCACAACATGTTGAATGTGAGGTAAGTGCGCGATCTTTCAGGTTAAATTCGTCAAGCATATCTCCAGAACATCCATTCGTAGAACGAACTCTCAGGTTGGGAAAAAAGCCTTTCGGTTCGCCAACCTTGTCAGACCAGGCATTGATGCCATTTCCTTCGGTAAAAATCGGGCCGGGAGATTCTGCTCGTTCCCATTCGGCAGACGAATACATCCTGTTAGATGAAATACGAGAAGGTATAGAGTTATATATTAAACTGTTAGATGGATTAATCGTATGAAAATAGCCATATTGCCAAACAAAGAAAAATTTGTTGAGGTAACCCGCGATTTCGAATATATTCCTTTCCCGCAGAGCATCGGGTGGCACAACCTGCATGCATGTACCAAACCCGACAACCCCGAAGCATTCATATTTCTGGCCGACAGTATTGCAAATCCAACTATAGCCTGCTTTGGATTTGTAATGAAATTTTTGTGGATGAAGATGCTGCTTATCGAAGGCGAATGTATACGCCAGCTTCCTGTCAGCCGCGAAACAATTCAGCCATTTTATCAGGCGATTCAAAAGTTGCCTTTTGACTTTATCGAAATAAATTCGCATCTTCTATACACGCCAGAATACGAAATAGGTATCCGAAAAGCTGGATATTTGAGACCCGTCGGGCTGTTTTCGACACAATTAAGCAAAATAATCCATCTGCAACAACCCATTTCCCTTTCCGGAAACTGGAAAAGAAATTTGCAAAAAGCCAGAAAAAATTCACTGAAATTCGAACTCCTCACCGAGATAACGCCAATTTATTTGAAAACTTTCATGCAATTATATGCCAAACTGCTGGTCGAAAAAAAATTCAGTCATACATTTTCTGCTGCACAGTTTGGCGAACTGCTGAAAACACCTGAATTTTCGTTAGCCTGTGCTCGAGATGAAAACGACGAAATTCAAGTAACGTTTATTATTTTCACCAGCAAGGGATATGCACAATCCATGTTTTGCGCAAAATCCGAAAAAGCCAAACAGACGGGCGCTACATTTTTCGCTTATCATGAAACACTGAACTATCTGAAAAACAGCAATTATCAGCATTTCGACATGGGACGGATGCTGGCGTCATCTACCCAAACGCTGAAAGGTGTATTCGATTTTAAAGATGGAGTCGAAGGTGAATATATTACCTATTGCGGAGAATGGGCATGGTATAAACGACAGTATTATAGACCATTGATGTTTTTTGTGAAAAAATTTCTGATGAAAAAACGCGAGACATGATAAAAGCTAATCTATAAAAAAATAGCATACGTTAACTTTTAAAAAAAATTAACGTATGCTCGTTCGGAAAATAGTCGTAATTCTCCCAAATCTGCAAGGTTAAACCGTGTTATCCCATCTTAAAGCTTGAATATTTTATATTCATTTCAATAAATTCCACAAACGAATTCCAAATTTTTCCCCAGTTATATTTTGCTACGGCTAATTCGTACGCTTTTTTGCAATGCTGTTCATAAAATTTTTGATTATTGATGTAATAACCAATTTTTTCAACAATGTCGTCTATATCCTTTGGATTTACAAGAAATCCAAATTCGTCTATCTCAGCAATTTCCTTTCTAATGGATTTCAAATTGGAATAGATTACAGGACGAGCCGTAGCCATATAATAAAAAAGTTTTATAGGCAAACAGCGTGTGTTTTCCATGTCTATACTGCGCAAATCGAAAAACAAATCAGAAGAGCCAACTGTTTGGCAAAATTCAGAATATGGCGTAAAATTTTTGTAATTTATTACCAAATTCGGCATATTAGAATAAATTTGCTCGTATTTTAGTGTCTTTGAAATGATATTTAAGGTAAATTTTGTAGTTGAAAAACGCTTGGCGCAGGCTTCAGCTACATTGAAAACTGCTGGAAAACCTGCATTTTCTGTCAAATATCCCGCATAAAACAAAGAACACTCTTTTTTTATTTCTTTATTTATCGGAAAAACTTTGATGTCTAACAAATCGGCAAAATATGACACATTTACATATCTTTTCCAAAAAAACAACCTTGTGTAACGTTTTGACTTGTAATAATCACCAAAAATAAAATGATCTACAAGAAAACCAGCATAAATTGAAATACAGTAAAGCAGGCAAAACTTAAGCAGGTTTTTGAAAAAATTATTATAATACAAATGAATTTTTGCAGGATAAAATTCGGTAATATCATAGTATAATTTTACTGATTCATCCCGTGACTTTTTTTTGTAATTATTTGCTGCAAAAATACTTACAGGATTGTCGCAAATAATTGCATCGGGTTTTATCTGCTGTAAAAATTCCACAAATTTTGCAATCGTTTCTTTTCGACTTGTCATTTCTTTTTGATTGTCGAAACAGTAAACATTTTGAAAAATAGTGCGTTCCGCTCTTGCCGAAATAATAAAAACATCGTGTCCTACCTGACGCAAAATTGATGCCTGCTGATTCCACACACGATCATCGGTGGGCTTATGAACAGCCAAAACAAATACAATTTTCATACTTCTATTTTTTTAAATTTCTATTTTTTATAATACATATCAACGATTCTTAAATTTATTTTTTTTATAAAACGAAAACTCACCGCAGTACAAAACTTTCTCGCCTTTTGCGCCATTTTTATGTTTATCTACCGGCTGCATTTTTTATTTTACGCAAAAAAGAATACAATTTTGAATACGATTTTGAAATAGTGAAATATGGCGTCTGTTCAGTACCGAACTGCTGAAACGATTGTGCCACACCCTCTATCATACTTCCTTCAAAATCAAAAACTTGCGTTTTGTCCGATACAAATTTTACTGCCTCAAAAAACATTTTGGTAGAACTCCCATCGTTTCTGAAAAGCGGATTAATGGCTGTAATTAACGCGTATGCACTGCTTTTGTCCCAAACCACAAACAACGCTGCATGCAGTTGATCTTTATCATCTTTTAACGCAATAATTTCTCCCTGTTTTCGTATAATTGCTTCATTATAAATAGATAAAAACAATTTTTGAGAATATTCTATTGCAGACTGTGTATGTTCTAAACATTTTTTATGAAAAAGATAAAACGACTGGGCATTAACAGAATAATCAATTTGCAGCGCATCCTGTTTTTTGATATGTTTTTGCTTCGAATAGTCAAAAGACTCAAAAACAGCGTCAATATCCGTCAAATCCTTTATCCGGTATGTATATCGTGTTGTCTGTCTGTAATTTTTCCAATAAAACGGCTGCCAGTTTTTAAATGAATAATGAAAATTCTGGCTGTAATACGCAACTTTCAAACTTTCGAGTTGGGCAATCAAACTATCCATCACTTTTTTTTCAAACGAATAGCGTTTGTGCACTTTTTGATTTGCCGGATAATCAATCCAAATGCCATTATATTGCGTTTGGGGCGGTTGGCCGATTTGTTTAAAACCATAACTTTTTCTTACATGATAAGGCAACGCGCCAACAATTTTTCCATTGTCATCATACAACAGCACATTCCATTCGCCCTCAACACATGCCGCATCAAGCCACCACGCCTGCATAAAAAGCGGAATATCCTGACGTTCAGAACATAAAATTTTATATCTTTGCTTGTTTGTCATTTTTCTCTGCAAAAGTACAAAAATTTTTTTATCAATTAGAGAATATTTTCAATTAAAAATTACGAATTACGAATTACGGCACCGTAGGTGCACGATGAATCGCCTACGTGGAGTGAATTTAGAACGTGAATGTAAAGAGTAAAAAATGATTAGTGGTTAGTGATTGCCACTAACCACTAATCACTCTCAACTATATAGTGCCGTCCCAATTGTCCCAGTTATCAAGATCTTTAAGACTGGTGGCGGCAAATCCGGCTTCGGTGCGGACGTGCAGTACATCTATCTGGGGAGCTGCGTAGGCATTGCCCGCGTTGCTGCCGTTTTCTTCTGTATGTTTCATTGCTGTAAAAATTATAAAATTATTTTATAAATTGCTAATGTTCATCATGGAGGGCGCGATGAATCGCGCCCCTACGATGCCCAATTAATCACTAACCACTAATTTCACCGTTTGTACGCCCTGTGCGGTGACGACTCTCACTGCGTAGATGCCTGGCGCAACTCTGCATGCATACGACGGTGCATTGACGGTGGATGACGCCACGAGCGCGCCTTGCAGGTTGTAGACCGATACGCTGACGATTGATGCGGCGGACAGCGCGTGGACAACGCCATTGCTGCTGTAAACAGTTGCGGCGGCTTCACTTGGTGCGGCGGCTTCGGTTGTGCTTCGTGGCGAGAAGCTGATGTACAGGCTGTTGTCGGCGCTCGGCTGGTAGTCGGTCAGTGTGTATTCGACGGCTGACTGACTGGTGAGGTCGGTGGCCTGGCCTCGGTCGTGGAGCGTGACTGTGGCGTCATATGCGTCCATGCCGCTGAAGGTGAGCTTGACCTCGCCCGTGCCGATGGTGGAAATGCCCAGCGGTATCGCCGCGTCGTCGGAGCTGACCACGTTGATGCCCAGCGCTACGGACGCGCCGCTCGCCGACTGCTTCAGCGTGTAGATTTGCGGAACATCGCTGACGTCCGACATCAGTGCGGGCAAATCAACCCGGCCATTGAATGTTGCCTGTCCGTTTTCCCTGTTCAGGATGACGGTGCTGCTACTGCCCGTGCCATTGCTGGCCGTTACCGTGAGCTTCGCCTGTTCGGATGACGATTTCAATGTGCTGCCGCCTGCGCCGGTCGCAAGGGTTACGGGATTGAATGTCAGCGAAAAGTTGCCGCTTCCAGCTCCATATACCACAAATCCCTGCAAGGGTGCGATAGGCACTGTTTTTTCTTGGGACACAAATGCATTGGTTGATCCATTCCATGTATAATAGCCGGTCTCATTAATATCAGTACCTGTTTGCAACGCTGCATAGCTGATAGTTGACATAAACGGATTGCCTGCTACTGCAAAATAGCCGCCGCTACCAATTTCGTCCGTACCGTTAGCATATTGTTTTGAGAAAGAGGTTTTTTGCAATTGTCCTGACAGTTCAAGTGTCTGGTCTACGAGTAATGCGCCTGTGAGACTTTCAACTCCGTAGGCAAATGCATCGCCTGCGGAAAGGGGATCTCCCAAATTGCTGCTTGTCATGTTCTGCCAGCCTGCATGATTGCCGCTTGCTTTAAACGTCAGGAATTTGGCAGCGGGAGTGCCACTGAACGAAAAATTCCCAACTGTAGCGCTCGTCAGCGGCATGGACAGAATGCGCCATGTTTTCGGAGTGTAGCTCAAGTCGTACTGCACAAATGCATTGGCGGTCAAGTGTTGCTGTCCACCGATTTCTGCGCCGGGTTCGAAACGAATGCTGTTAACCTCTGTAGCTGCTATCAGTATTGGGAACCTTGTTACTTTAGGAATCAGCACATTGTCGGTAGTACCTGGAACAACGACGCCTTCCCAGTTGCCAGCCGTGCCCCAGTTGGTATCAGTAGCGCCTGTCCATGTTTTAAAAGGATCGGAGAAAACGACTTTTACCTTGTGGCCGGTCTGTGCAACCGCGTTGATTGTGTACGGACTGCTGACTTTCACTCCATCTACATACATAGTCGCCACCTTGCCTCCATCCGGAGTAGCTGTGATGGTTACCGGCTCGGCTTCGTAGGCTTCAAAAGACGTAGCGTTGTCCGCTGGAGTGGTGCCTGGAAAACCTTCGGTGCCCCCAGAGTAGCTTACCGTGCCGTTTGCGCCGCCAGTGATGGCTACGTCGATGGGCTGGGTGAGCGCTTCAATGGTTACATTTCCGGCTTTGTCAAGCCATGCTGTTGCTTGATAATTTGACAACTTCGATTTCAATACTTTAATCGTTGTATTGGAAACGAGATTTGTTTCTCCAAATACTCTTGCGCCAAGT
>JAITHZ010000351.1 GCA_031279795.1 Bacteroidales bacterium | reverse complement strand
CACAGTAAATCGTATTCCGGGGAAATTCCGCTGATGATTTCAGCGGAAGTTGGATCAACGGTCGTACTGTTATAAGAACAGGCCACAAAACGGTAAAGTTGTCCGGCAGGTACCGATATATCACCGCCAGTCAACTGTCTTGAAGCAGAATTGTAGGTATAAATACCTTCGGCAATCTTACTGTCAGAATTGTTATAAACCACCATCAGCACCTTAGCTCCATCAATAAGGCCATCCGATACGGCACGAGTGGGCGAAACGCCATCCTCTACCAAATCCGCGCTAATTGTCCAACGGCCCTGCTGAGCAATATCCACACTTTCCAAAACACGAGAACCGGCAAACGAACTTCGAGGAGTTAGATTTTCATTCGTACCATACCCTATTTCATTCGCCGAAAAGCGCAACTTTACCGGTTCGCCGGGCGCAACAGTATTGACTTCCTTTTCGCAGGATGAGAACACAAAAACCAGGCTGCATACTGCCAGCCCCAAATACATCACAGATCGCTTCATATCATTCTTAATTTTTAATTCTTCATTCTTCATTGAACCAGGTCAGTTGTTTAAAAAAATCCCCCGCCTCACATTCCCTGTATCAGGAAATGCAAAACGGAGGCAATGTCCAAAAATCGTAATTAAAGAGGCTAAATCACTGTTATAAAGACAGATACCCCCCCCCCCCATGACGGTTGAGAAGCGTACTTGGCAAGGTCGAAAAGCCGTGTGTGAACACAATATACATCGTTATTCTCGTTTTCGACCGCAAAGGTACGGATTATTGAGAAATACACAAGGGATACTATAAATTTTATTGCGAGTTAGCTTCTTAATTCATACCTTTGCGACTACAAATTATTAAGCAAAAATGAGAAGCTTTGCCAGCGACAACAATTCCGGTGTACATCCGGCTGTAATGGACGCCATCGTCCGCGCCAATCATGACCACGCCATTGCTTACGGCGATGACGATTATACCCGACAGGCCAGTAAAAAACTGAAAGCGATCTTCGGCGAGGAGGTTGAGCCTTGTTTTGTATTCAACGGCACAGGCGCAAATATGGTCGCTCTGCAATCGTTGGTGCGGCCTTTCCATTCAATTATTACCGCTTCTACGGGACACATTAACGTGGACGAGTGCGGCGCTCCCGCCAAATTTACGGGATGTATGGTCAAGGAAATCCCAACGCCCGACGGGAAATTGACCGTCGACCTGATCCGTCCCTTGCTGCACGGCTTCGGCGACCAGCATCATTCGCAACCCAAAGTCATTTATCTTTCGCAGGCAACCGAATTGGGAACCGTTTATACACCGGACGAATTGAAAGCGATTTGCCGCCTGGCGCATTCGTTCGATATGTATGTACATGTCGACGGGTCGCGACTGGCCAATGCCTGCGCTTATCTGAATCTGTCGATGCCTGCTTTATCGCGCGATTGCGGCATTGATATTTTAAGCCTGGGCGGAACCAAAAACGGCATGATGCTCGGGGAAGTCGTCCTCCCGTTTCGCACGGAACTGAATCAGGGTCTGAAATTCTACCGGAAACAATCTGCACAGTTATATTCTAAAATGCGGTATCACAGCGCACAGTTTATCGCTTATCTGGACAATGATCTTTGGCTGCACAATGCCCGTCGTGCCAATAGCATGGCGCAATTACTGGCTCATGAAATCCAGGATTTACCCGGCGTCCGCATCACGCAAAAAACAGAATCCAATGCTGTTTTTCTGGCAATGGACAGGCATTTGATCGACAAGATGCGTCGAAACTATTTCTTTTATACCTGGAACGAGGCCCATAACGAAATCCGTTTAGTCTGCTCGTGGGATACCACCGAAGAAGACGTAAACGGATTCGTCGCGCTGTTAAAATCTTAGCTCTGAGCCGGAATATTTTTCAATAACTCCGTTAAAAACTCCCACCACTGGGCTACTGTCGGAATTTTGAGCCGTTCTTCCGGCGAATGTGCGCCCATAATGGTTGGCCCGCAGGAAATCATATCCAGTTTCGGATTTTTCTCGAGAAACAGACCGCATTCCAAGCCTGCATGAATGGAAATAATGGCCGGCTTTGTGCCGAACAGTTTCTCAAACACCGCCTGCGAAGTGTGCAGAATGGGCGAGGCGGGATTGGGCTTCCATCCCGGATAACCGGTAGACGATTTGACTTCGGCGCCGGCCAATTGGAAGACCGCCGTTACCATATTCACCGTATTGTCTTTCGCGGATGCGGTCGAACTGCGCTGGCTTGTCGTAACGGCAATCTGATGATTGTCTTTCATTTTGACCGAGGCCAGATTCGTGGATGTTTCAACCGTTCCGGGCATATCGAAACTCCAGCCCAGCACACCGTGTGGAAGGGCATACAAGGCCAGAAGCAGGTTACGACCGGTTTGGGCGTCAATCACCTCTTTCGGCGCTTCGGTGGAATGAATGTCGAGCCGCAGGTTGCGGTCGTCCGCCGGCAATTCCATCAACATATTTGCTTGCAGGATATTGAGCAGGGCGCTGGCCCTTTCTTTCGACGCCAGGGGAATGCCTGCCGTAGCGCTTGCCTCGCGGGCAATGGCGTTGTGCAAATTACCGCCGTCGATTTTCGACAGCACGAGCGGCGTTTCCTGCATCAATGTATAGAGGTATCGCGCCAGAATCTTATTGGCGTTGCCCAATTCCTTGTGAATATCGCTACCGGAATGACCGCCTTTCAGACCGCTTACATGCACATCGAACCAGAAATAATCGTGCGGCGCGGCTTCCGGTTGATAGTTAAATGTAGCGACGGTGTTCTTTCCGCCGGCGCAACCGATGCAAAACTCGCCCCATTCTTCGCTGTCCAGATTTAAGAGAATATCGCCCTGCAGTAATTGGGGGTCAAGTGCGTTGGCGCCGGTCAAACCGGTTTCCTCGTCGGTGGTGAAAAGCGCCAGAATGGGACCGTGTTCGAGTTCTGTAGACGAGAGAATAGCCAGCGCCGCCGCCACGCCAATACCGTCGTCGCCGCCCAGAGTCGTGCCTTTGGCTTTCAGCCATTCGCCGTCGATGTAGGTTTGAATCGGGTCGGTTTCAAAATTAAACCTTACATCGCTGTTTTTTTCACAAACCATATCCACGTGCGACTGCAAAATAAGGGTTTGCAGGTGTTCTTTCCCCGGTGTTGCCGGCTTGCGGATAATCACATTCAGGGCCTCATCCTTTTTTACTTCCAAACCTTGTTCTTGAGCAAATTCCAAGAGGAAAGCTACTATTTTTTCTTCTTTTTTGGAAGGACGCGGAATTTTTGTTATCCGATCAAACAATTCCCATACCAACGAGGGCTTTAATTCTTTCATTTCCATACAATTTGATTGTTTAAGCATTTCTACAATTTCAATTTCAAAGCATAAAGAACGTAAAAATTTACAGAATTATCAAGAAAAATAGACGAAATCACAAGAAATTAAACTATATTTGCCCCCGCAAAATAAAATAAAACACAAATAAACAGATTTTTTGATTTAAGTTTATGAAACAGATGAAACAGACCCTTTGCGGTATTTTTACGCTCTTGATTACTGCGTTCCTGTTTATGCAATGCAAGGATCAGGCTACGCAAGACGCAGGAAAGGCCAACACAAGCAATGAAATCAACTCCGAAACGTTGCCTCTGGCATACGTAGAAGTGGATTCGCTGCTGGCTCACTTTGATTTTTACAACCGGCTGGCAAGCAATTACGAAGACAAGGTCAGTAAACACAACGGCACCCTCAATGCCGGTTACCAGAAGCTGCAAAACGAAGTCATCAATTTCCAGCAAAAAGCGCAAAACAATGCATTCTTAAGTCAGGAACGGATGTTACAGGAGCAAAACCGTATCCAGCGCATGAAAGACGACCTCGACAAGAAGGCCGAACAGGTGCAGGCGGAACTGGCGCTGGAAAACCAGCTGATACAGCAGCAATTCTCCGATTCGCTGATCGTGGGAATGAAAGAATTTAATATCCCGCAAAAATATCAGATGATATTTGCGAAAAGCGGTAACAGTATTTTGTATGCCGACGCTCGCTACAACATCACTGAGCAGGTTATTGACTATCTGAACAAACGGTTCAAGGCAGAATAAGCTGCTAAAAGCTGTACTTAATCAGGCAATATACATCGGTTTTTTCGCAACCCTCGATGGCTTCCAGGCCGGAACTGATGGTTGTGCGGTCGTAGTAATGCGTCGAACCGCACTTCAGATACAGCGTGAGCGGTTTGGCGAGTTTCCACTTCAACACGGCATAAT
>JAITHZ010000326.1 GCA_031279795.1 Bacteroidales bacterium | reverse complement strand
GGAATCCCCAGCCTATGCCGCCAATGAGGTAATCCATGGCGCCCGACGCCCTGAATACGGCTATTCCAACCAGCATTCCAACAAGGTAGGGAATGACTTTCAACGTGGTGGAAAAACCTTCTTTTGCTCCGTCAATAAATGCATCGTAGGCATTTACCTTTTTTATTACAGCTCCGATGATGAAACTGATAATGATAAACAACAAAATCAGGTTACTGGCCACCGTTGAAACGATATCAATCTGGTCTTTTGACAATTTACTGAAAATGACAATGATTGCACCGACAAAAGAAATGATGCCGACCAACCAGAGTAGGATAACTTTATCGAACAGATTTATTTTTTGTTTAATAGCAACATAAATTAAGCCGGCAAGCGACGAAATGATTGTTGCGATAAGAATCGGAATGAATACGTCAGTTGGGTTGGTCGCTCCGAGTATTGCCCGTTGCGCGAGAACACTCACAGGAATAATGGTCAATCCTGACGTATTCAATACCAGAAACATGATTTGGGCGTTTGACGCCACTTCTTTGTTCGGATTCAATTCCTGCAAGCTGTTCATCGCTTTCAGGCCGAGCGGGGTAGCGGCATTGTCAAGCCCAAGCATGTTCGCAGAAAAATTCATCAAGAGCTGACCGGAAGCCGGATGTTGCTTCGGAATTTCAGGAAACAGGCGACTGAAAAACGGTCCGACAATACGGGCTAGCAAATTGATGGCGCCGACTTTTTCGCCGATGTTCATCAAACCCAGCCACAACGTCATCACTCCCGTCAACGGCAATGCAATTGACATCACAGCCATTTGCGAAGCAGAAAACGTGCTGTCAATAATCCGCTTGAATACTTCGTCATCACCGGTCAGAATATACGAGATGATTGCCGTGATAAAAGCAGCAAAGAAAAACCCAATCCAAATATAATTAAGCGCCATGCTAAAGGAATTACAGCAGCAATAATGTTAACGATTAATTGTCATTTGGCAGCCAGGAATGTTCGTTGGAATAGCGAAGCATTTGTTCGGCATAGCCTTCTCTGTACGAAATTTTTATGTCGGTGATATTTCCTGAAGCATCCATAACCGGTTCATATACAGGATTGACAAAACCTTTGTAAGGAGCCAGATTCAATTTTTTGTAACGTGCCAGTATTTCGTCATGCAATTTGCGGTTCACTGTTACGCCGTAAGTTTCAACGAGTTTCCTGGCGCCGACATAATCGCCTTCCGAGCGGATGCGCTGCACTTCCTGCAGAATTTCCCCAAAAATTGTTCGAAGTTTAGCATAATCATTGATGAGAACATACGTTTTCCCATCCCGCTGTTTGAGTTCAACCACCTTGTCGGGAGCGCCTTTTTCCAACGCCAGGGATGCAATCAATTGACGGTTGCGCATGTGCGATTCTTCGATGTTGTTGCCGGATTCTATTCTGGCTAACTGCGTCAAAAGGCCGTTGGTCATAAATTTGTAATATTCAGCCTTGTAGGCAGAATCGTTAGGCAACAGGCAGAGTTCGATCATTTTGGGGTCAGCAATATAATAAAGACCAAAAAGGTCGGCACGCGCTTCTTCGATAGTAGAACCGTATGCTTTCAGAGCGTCGCGGTCGACGCCTGGCAGGAGTTTGCATGAAGCATGGCCAAGACATTCATGCAAATCGGTGTGCATGTTGTCGGTTATGAAGCCGTAATTTTCTGCCAAATCAATTTCCCTCTGACTCCAGTAAAATTCATTGGCGAACCCATTTCCTTTAGCCGCCTGGTCGTAAGCGCTGGTAATGTTTTCAAGCGTCACCGATTTAGAACCGTGCAGTGCACGAATCCAGTTAGCATTCGGGAGATTAATGCCTATTGGAGTAGCCGGATAGGAATCGCCACCCAGTATGACTGTTGTTATAACCTTTGCGGTAATGCCTTGCACCGTTTCCTTTTTAAAGCGCGAATCCACCGGTGAATGGTCTTCAAACCACTGGGCATTTTCACTGATGGTTTCCGTGCGGCGCGTGGCTTCGGTATTCCTGAAATTCGTCATTGCTTCCCAGCTGCCTTTCAATCCGAGTGGGTCGCCATAGGTTTCGATGTAACCATTGATGAAATCAACAGTCGAATTGTCTTCCACCCAGAGAATGCTGTATTCATCAAATTTTTTCAAATCGCCGGTTTTATAGTATGCAACGAGTGTTTCGATTACCTGTTTTTGTTTGTCATTTTCGGCAACTGTAGCGGCTTTCTCCAACCAGAACACGATCTTTTCGATGGCCGGTGAATACAGTCCGCCAATTTTCCATATTTTTTCAACAAGTTGTCCGTTTTCTTTCGTCAAACGGGAATTTAATCCGTAAGAAACTGGCGTAGAATCGGCTGTTTTTTTCAACTTTCCATAAAATTCTTCGGCTTCACGTTGTGTCACGCCGTCGTAATAATTGTTGGCCGAAGTTGTAATTAAATCGGCGCCGTCGGCCTGATTAACCCGTTTGGCGTCGATATTCGGGTTAAAAATGACAGGCCGGATAACCGCTAACAAATCGTCAACACTTTCCCCATTTTTCAGTGGGAGAAGCGAAGGCTCAAGAGATTTGACAGCAGATGTGAAAAAATCCTGTGAAAATGCAGGAATGAATTTATCAGTCGCATAATGGTGATGAATGCCGTTCGAAAACCACACCCGCTTCAGGTAGGTAACCATATTTTTATAGTCGGCAGAAGCCGTATCTCCTGTATAGTTTTGATACACAGCCTCCAACGTGCGGCGGATGCGCAAGTTGTATTTTCCATTCTGATCGAAAAGAATGTCCCTGCCCTCAATTGCCGCCTGTGAGAGATAATATAGCAGCGTTTTCTGTTGCAGAGTCAATCCCTCGAATCTCGGAACTTGGTAACGCAAGATTTCTAAATCAGCAAAACGTTCGACCGAATAATTAAAATCTACAGTCTTATTTTCCGCATTCGCATTTTGGTTACTTTTTTCTTGACAGGAGACCAGCAATAATGTTCCCATAACTATATTCGCTATTTTTTTCATTGTTAGTAAATGTAAATTAAGTTAGTTTTACTTTTATTTAATATCGTTGCGAAGGGTAACGACGTAATCCAAAGGCACTTCGTTGATTCTTGCAATCACATCAACGGGAAATCCCTCTGACAGCATTTTTAGTATTACTGCTCGACGAGCTTTTTCAATCCCTTTTTCGATCCCTTCTTTCCGGCCTTTTCTCATTGCATCCTGTCTGATAACAGTCATTGCAGCTTCTCTGATGTCCATGATTCGTGTTTCTTTTGTTATTTCATCCAATTTTTGTTCAAAAACAGTGTC
>JAITHZ010000305.1 GCA_031279795.1 Bacteroidales bacterium | reverse complement strand
ATTTGCTTTCTTATTTAAATCACTAAAAGATAGAAATTTATCTTAAAATGCCCGCCACTCTTTCTCTATCGGTTTTCGCTAAATGCTGATCCGTTTTAAGGTGGGAAACTTGAATAGCGTTTACCGTTCAATTCTCAACACATTCACTTTTTGTTCCAATAGCGAAATTTTGTAATTTCCCTGTGTGAGTATTTCACCCTCCACCTCGCCAAGTACGCAGGGTGTGGCTGCTATTTCGAGTTCGCGCGTTCGAAATATGCTTACTTCTCGTAGCCGAAGGTGTTTTCCTGAAAAGAGGTTCACTATGTTGGCAATAACTTTAAAAGGCGAGAGTTTCCGAATAACGACAACATCCAGCAAGCCGTCAAAAGGATCAGCTGTTGGCGCCTGCATCATGCCGTTGCCATTGTATTTGCAAATACCGACGGCAATGGTAAAAATCCGATCGTCGATGTGCATTTCATCTGCGTGAATCGTAACATGTTGATTTTTATAGTTAAATAGCGTTTTTAACAAGCAATACAGATAGGTAATGGATGCAAACATGGGTGTTTTGCCTTTTGTCGCTTTACGAATGACTTCGGCATCGAAACAAAATCCTGCTATGTTGATGAACAGGCGTGCATCTGCCTCTATGCCGTTGCGGTAACTTTTTACCAAACCAATGTCGTGCGCGGCAAACTGGCCTTTTATAAAATTATGTACAATTTCATGGTAATCAGCTGGATAGTTATGTGTACGTATCCAGTCATTGCCTGTGCCTGTCGGGATAGGGACAAAGTAAATGTCGTCGGAAACAGTGCCTGGCAAGAATATTCCGTTAAGGATAAGGTTGGCTGTTCCATCGCCTCCCAGAAAGATAAAATGATGAAAACCGGCGTCACAAAGTTTTCGCATCGTCTGAATAAGTTCATCAGTATTATCAGGAATATTTGTCTGGAAATCAATGCGATGTTTTACAAAAATGGTGAAAATATCGTGCAAGCATTTTTGTCCCTTCCCCGAAAGTGCATGAGGATTGATAATAACCTGCCAGCAAACTGAAAAAATATCCAACTTCTTTATTTCCATTTCAGGCTGTTTTTCGCTATAATTAATTCTGACAGAATTTTACATAAACCAATCAGGGAACTCTTATTTTTTCGAGTTCCCTTATTCGTAAGTTCCTTAGCTATTGGCGGGGCTGTAATTAATCTTCCGCCTGTTGAGTAGCTTCATATTCTTTCAGCAATTTTTCTTGAACGTCGGCAGGCACTAATTCGTAGCTGGCGAATTTCATGGAGAAAGATGCTCGTCCTCCGGTGAGGGAACTCAGAGCGGTAGAATAGGTGTTCATTTCTTTCAGCGGCACTCTGGCGAGCAATTTTTCGAATCCTTTTTCGCTGCTCATTCCCATGATTATGGCGCGGCGGCCTTGAAAATCGCCCATTACATCGCCCATGCGGTCTCCCGGAACCAGAACTTCTACATCGTAAATTGGTTCCAGAATTTTCGGCGCAGCTGCTTTAAAGGCCTGACTGAAAGCATTTCGACCAGCCAGACGGAACGATATTTCGTTGGAATCAACCGTGTGCATTTTTCCGTCATACACAATTACGCGCACGTCGCGGGCATACGAACCTGTGAGCGGACCTTGTTCCATTCTGTCCATCAAGCCTTTCAGGATTGCCGGCATGAAACGAGCGTCAATGGAGCCGCCCACGATGCTGTTTACAAAAACCAGTTTGCCTCCCCACTCTAAGTTATACACTTGCGTATCGCGTGGGGTGATTTTGTATTCCTGATTGTTGAATCTGTACATGGCGGGATCTGGCATGCCGTCGTAATACGGTTCGATAATCAGATGAACTTCGCCAAATTGTCCGGCGCCGCCCGACTGTTTCTTGTGCCGATAATCGGCACGGGCCGATTTAGTGATGGTTTCCCTGTATGGGATGCGTGGAACGAGGTATTCTATCTGAATTTTATCGTTGTGTTCGATGCGCCATTTCAGCGTTTTGAGGTGAAATTCGCCCTGTCCGGAAACGATGGTTTGCTTCAGTTCTTTCGACTGTTCGATGATCCAAGTCGGGTCTTCGGCGTGCATTCGCGTGAGAATTTCACTTAATTTTTCCATATCCGATTCATTTACAGAACGAATAGCTTGGCGAAATTTCGGCTCTGGATATTTAATAAAATCATACAGATATTCGCAGCCTTTTTCGTTCAGTGTATTGCCGGTGCGGACGTCTTTCAGTTTTACTGTTGCTCCAATATCGCCGGCAACTAATTCTTCGACTTTGTTGCGGATTTGTCCGGCAACACAGAATAATTGTGCCAGACGTTCTTTTGAACTGCGGCTGACATTCGTCAGGTCATCGCCTTCTTTTACTTTTCCTGAAATTACCTTAAAATATGATACTTCTCCGATATGCGGTTCTACCGTTGTTTTGAAAAAGAACAGACTCGTCGGGCCGGCTGAGTCAATATTGATTTCCTGACCATCAGCTGTTTTTGGTTTTGGCATTTCGTCAACAAACGGTACTACATTTCCCAAAAATTCCATCATGCGGCGAACGCCCATATCTTTTTCGGCCGAGACACAAAATACAGGAAACATCCCTCTTGAAATCAACCCTTTACGTATTCCTTCCCGCATTTCGTCTTCGGTAAGTGTTCCTTGTTCGAAGAATTTTTCCATCAACGCTTCATCGTTTTCTGCAGCTGCTTCGATGAGTTTTTGTTGCAATTTCTGAGCCTTTCCCAGTTCATTTTCCGGTATATCAAGAATTTCCGGTGTGCCGCCTTCTGGTTTCCATTTGTAAAGTTTCATTTTCAGCACATCAATCATGGCATTAAACGAAGGCCCACAGGTAAGGGGATATTGAATTTGGATGATTTTTCCACCGTATGTTTCGCGCAGTTGTTCTATCAGATTGTCGTAATCGGCTTTTTCGGTATCCAGCTGGTTGAGAGCAAACAGTACAGGTTTTTGCAGTTTTTCTGTGTTCCTGAAAATATTTTGCGTGCCGACTTCGATGCCATATTGCGAGTTAATCACTATAATTGCCGTGTCTGTAACATTCAGCGCTGTAATTGCGCCGCCAACAAAATCGTCCGAACCAGGACAGTCTAAGACATTCAACTTGCGCCCCATCCATTCGACATGAAAAACGGTAGAAAAAACGGAATAGCCATATTCCTGTTCCACAGGAAAATAATCACATACCGTATTTTTAGCCAATACCGTGCCGCGACGTTTTATTACGCCACTCTCGTAAAGCATCGCTTCGGCGAGAGTGGTCTTCCCTGACCCTGAACTTCCCAACAGGGAAATGTTCTTAATTTCATTTGTTTGATATACTTTCATGTTTCTATGAATAAAAAAGTTAATTGATAATTTTCTACAACATTAATTTTCAAATAGTTTCAAAAAAACAGCGTGAAAATAAACGGGCTGCAAATTATAAATTTATCTGCTATAAAACAGCTGTTAAAAATATGTTATGCAACATGTTTTTTCTTCATTTTCATATTCAGGATTTCTACCAGCAGCGAAAATGCAATTGCAAAATAGATGTATCCTTTAGGTACTTCGGCAATAGTGGTTTCGAAAACAGTCAGATGCGACAGATGTCCGGCTTCTATCAGCAGCGTGACGCTTATCAGTATCAGAAACGACAGCGCCAGCATTTGCACGGTGGGATGCTCATTGACAAACTTGCTGACGGGTGCGGCAAAAAGCAGCATAATCATCACGGCAATAACCACAGCCACAACCATGATTGTCAATGCGCCCGTTTCGCCAAAGTCGTTGAAACTGACCATTCCAACAGCAGTCAGCACGCTGTCGAGCGAAAAAACAATGTCCAGTGCAACAATCTGCGCAATCACCGACCAGAAACTGGCTGTCTTTGACGATACATTATGCTCCCCGTCTTTGCTTTCGATTTTGTGGTGAATTTCGACAACGCTTTTGTACAGAAGGAACAGTCCGCCAAGCAGAATAATGATGCTCTGTCCGGTGATAGAGCCGTGAAGCCACGCTGTTTCGATTATTATCAGCGGTTGAGTGAGCCGCATCAGCAACGACAGACAAAACAACAAGCCAATGCGAGTGAGCATAGCCAGCCACAAACCCGTTTTTCGAGATTTAGACTGTTGATTCTCAGGCAATTTTGACGACAACAACGAAAGAAATACCAAATTGTCGATTCCCAGTACAATTTCAAGAAATACCAGCGTTAGCAATGCCACCCAAGCGCTGGGTAACAAAAAAGTTTGCATTATTTCCATATTCGAAAACAATAAAATAGTTATTTTCAATTAGTTAGTTAATTAAATGAGATGATTAAATTCGGGCGTAAAAGTACAAACTTTTTATTGAATTCATAATTATAATTAAACGCCTCGCACAATTTTATTATCTTTGCCGTTGATTGGAAGATTAACTATTATGTAAACGAAATAAAGAGAAAAATGAAATCTTATGCTATCTCAATGACTGTCGTTTCTGATTATTTGATGATGAAAAACT
>JAITHZ010000301.1 GCA_031279795.1 Bacteroidales bacterium | reverse complement strand
GGTGTCATACAGAAAATATGACAACAGAAAATATGACAACATTCGATGCTAATGAAGATTTGACTTTCGAGAAAGTCCCTTGTGCAATCGCTTATCTGATTAAAGAAATGCACGAGTTAAAACAAGCCGTCTTGCAGTGTCAAGATGAAGCTCCGAAAGATACCGACGGCTGGATGAATCTGGAAGAGCTGAAAGAGTATTTGCCCGACCACCCTGCCAATGCCACCGTTTATGGCTGGGTACATCAGCGCAAAATCCCTCACCACAAGGGCGGTAAAAAGCTCCGCTTCCGCAAATCCGAAATCGACGGCTGGCTGGCTTCGGGCAAACTCCAATCGATAGACGAAATGGAAGCCGCAGCGCAAGCGTATTTATCTAAAAACAAAAGGGAGGTATTATGAAAACGAAAACAGCGAAAACAGCGACCGAAGCCGCCGCAATCTCTGAAACACAGCGCAAAGATACACATTTCGTATCACAGTACCAAACGGTATATCATTCTTTCAAGGAGCGTCCGAAAACGATGTTGGAAGTATCCATTGAAACCGGAATATTGCGGGCGAACATTTGCCGCTACATTGCCGAGATGGAAGAAAAAGGACACATTCAGGTAATCCGAAAAGGTTATTGTCCTTACACTCGTTTTGTCGCCGGATTTTATTCTACCGATGAGGCTCTATTTACAACGCCCAAAGTTCAACAATTAAATTTATTCGACCATGACAGGATTTAATTTGAAAACGGCTATAATCGCCGATGTGCAAAAACATTTAACGGCGCAAGCCAAACTCAAAAGCAAAGGGGAAATCCTGAAATCATTAATCGAACAGTGTGCGCCGGTGGATTTTACAGCGAAGTTGTACCCGAACATATCAGCGGAAGAACGCGCCGAACTTAAAGTGAAACGCCCTGAAATGAAAGTACTTATCATTGACGAAATCTTACAGCGGGCGCAGTCCAAAAATTGGGCTTTATGCAAGCAGGGTGGGTTTTGCTACCTCTACAATGGTGCGTATTGGGAAACGCTGACCGAAGACGACGTTAAACATTTTCTTTCCGACTGTGCGGCGCAGTTGGGAACAAAACAGGTTCTTGCAAAAGAATGTCAGTTTGTTGATGACCTTTACAAACAATTTCTTTTTTCGGCACACTTACAGCCGCCGGAATTTGCTCCAGACAAGGTTTTAATCAATTTGCAGAATGGAACTTTTGAGGTTACGACGAAACGACAAGCGTTGCGCACGTTCAACAATGCCAATTTTCTGACCTATCAATTGCCGTTCCGGTACGATGCCGTAGCGACCGCGCCGATGTTCAAACAATATCTTGACAAAGTTTTGCCGGACAAAACAGCGCAGGCGGTTTTATCTGAATACACAGGATATTTGTTTATTCGACACGGCAGCGGATTGAAATTTGAAAAGTGCCTTATTCTTTACGGAAACGGCGCAAACGGCAAATCGGTTTTCTTCGAGATATTGACGGCGTTATTAGGGCGTGAAAACGTGAGTACTTACCCGCTTTCCGACTTGACCGACAAAACAGGCTATTATCGAGCCGAAATTGCCAACAAACTTTTGAACTATGCAAGCGAAATCAGCAAGGAAATGAATTGCGACTTATTCAAAAAGTTAGCAAGCGGCGAAACATTTACGGCGCGAAGTCCATACGGACGACCTTTTGAAGTCGGAAATTATGCAAAGATGATTTTCAACGCAAACGAATTGCCAAAGGATACAGAGCAAACCAACGCTTTTTTTCGCCGCTTTATCATCATCCCTTTTGATGTTACGATACCGACGGAAGAACAGGACAGGGAATTGCACCGAAAAATCATTGACAGTGAACTTGCAGGCGTGTTTAATTGGGTATTAGACGGATTAAAACGCTTACTATCAAATAAGAAGTTTACCGACTGCACCGCAATAGACGAAACATTGAAACAATACCGCACCGAAAGCGACAGTGTACAGATGTTTATTGACGAAAACAATTATCAGCCAAGCAATACGGAACGGATGCCGTTGAAAGAACTGTATCAGCAATACAAGGCTTTCTGTTGTGAGGACGGATATAAGGCTTGCGGGAAGAAAACATTTTCGGAACGGCTACGAACACGAAGATTTGACATAATAAAGAGTAGCGATAAATATGTATTAATCCAAAAATGAATGTCCTTATTAAAAAAAAGTCTTTAAAATGATTATCCCATTATCCCATTATCCCGCAAATTTGGGAAAATGGGATAATGGGATTTTGGGACGAAGAAAAAAACAAATATTTTTTTTATGGGAACAATGGATGTCCTTACTGAAAAAAAAAGTTTTAAAACAAGCGACACAAACGACACTTGCGACACAAAAATTTAATAACAATGTCGCAAGTGCCGCAAATGCCGGTAAAAAACAAACATTTTTTTTATGAATACATCATACAAATATCAGTTAACGAAACGAGGGAAAGCGATATGTCCGGCGTGCGAGTGTAAAACCTTTGTATTGTACATCGACAGTACGACAGGCGCTCCGCTACATTCCACCGTCGGCAAATGCGACCGCGCCGATAATTGCGGACACCATTACAGCCCGAAGCAGTATTTTACGGACAATAATATCTCCTTTGAGGGTGTAAAAAATTTCACGCCCTATCAAAATCCAAGCCCAAAGCCTCAACCTGCACCGTCTTATATTGATGCGGACATATTCAAAAAATCGTTGCAGGGATACGAAAACAATGCGCTAATTCAATTTATGCACTTAATTGTTGGCGATGAGGCTACACGCCAAACAGTAGAACACTATCATATCGGAACGTCAAAAAATGGCGGCACTATCTTCTGGCAAATGGATACAGCGGGGAAAATCCGCACCGGCAAAGTAATTCAATATGCAGCAGACGGACACCGCCGAAAAGATGTAATGCCGCCGGTTAGTTGGGTGCATACAATCCTGAAACTGCCTGATTTTTCTTTGAAGCAATGTTTGTTCGGCGAACACCTTTTGCGTGATGCCACGAAACCGGTTGCTATTGTAGAAAGCGAAAAGACGGCAATAATAGCAAGCGTGTATTGTCCTCAATTTTTGTGGCTTGCTTGTGGTGGCAGTGAGGGCTTGAATATCGACAAATGCCGATGCCTGAAAGGGCGGGATGTGGTTTTGTATCCTGATTGTGGAATGTTCGACAAATGGAGCGGCAAAGCCAAAGCGTTGCGGGCAATCTGTAAAAGTGTGTCCGTTTCCAATTTGATAGAAACAGCCGCTACCGAAGCAGAACGCAAGGCGGGATTTGATTTGAGTGATTATTTGGTAAAGTTTTCTACTGTTGATTTTTCAAAGCCACAAACGCCCGAAAAAAAACATCCGGAACAAAATCCAAACGAGCCGCAGCCGGAACAGGGCAAGCAATATACGGCGTATGTTTCCGATGCCGGAACGCTGTACATACCGACACCTCCAGACGGACGCACTACTTATACGGTGTATCCAAGCGTTGAGGCTTACAATAAGCGTCTATGCCAATATCCGAAAATAATACCCATGCCAGATGTAGAAATTACGGAAATGAAAAAAGTATTTATCAATTTAAAAACATTAACGATATGAAATTAATTGTGAAGGAAAAGAAACCACGATACGTTAAACCGGCTTCAATTAAAGAACTGGAACAGCTGCATTTTGACTGCAAACGAACACAATACCATGATACGCCTGTGCGTTATTTGGTTAAGAATACATTCAGAGATGATACAGCGAACGGATTAACCAAATGTATAATTGCATGGCTTAAAATTCAAGGCTATTTTGCCGCACGGGTAAACACAACCGGCATTTATAGCAAGCGTTTAAATAAATACATCTACTCTGGAAGTACAAAAGGAATGGCTGACATTACTGCTGTGATTGACGGGAAACATGTATCAATAGAAGTGAAGGTTGGACGGGACAAGCCCCGCCCCGAACAATTAAAAGTGCAAAAAAGAATTGAAGATTCAGGAGGGATTTATATTTTTGTTCATTCATTCGATGAATTTTTGGAGAAAATAAAGAAAGAAAAATATGAAAAGAACATTTAAAAAACATATTTGATATGGCACAAAAAAAAGGAAAAACAGGAAATCCGTACGGGCGGCCAAAAGGCACGCCAAACAAAGTAACCACCGATTTACGACAATGGGTGAAATCTCTCATAGAAAACAATCAGGAATTACTGGAAAAAGATTTGGCCTCATTAGAACCAAAAGAACGATGGCAGATAATTGAAAAGCTGATGCAGTACATAATCCCCAAGAAGCAACAGGAAGACAAAGAATCTAATACGGCCAATATTATTCAGCATCAGATAGATACGCTTATGCAGGTAGATAAACAGCTAAAGGACTATCGTTCTTTGTAGTGTGAAAAAAAAGTCGTAATCCACAATAAGTAAGTTGTTTGTTTTTCTTTATTTTATGAAATTATTCATCCTTTTAACTTGCTCATTGTGGATAAGCAGTTCACATAATAATCAGGTTTTTCTATTTTTGATTATAGGTGTTGGCTGGAAAAATGTACCTTATTTGTACCCTTTATTTGTAAATAGCTGATAATAAATGGCGGTTACATTTTGTATCGAAAGTAACCGCCCATAAACAAACAACGAACAAAGTTATATCAACCGTTATAATGCACAGTGTTATAACGGTTTTTCATTGTTTTCAATTTATTGCAAAGCAAGATACTCGCAAAATTTATTTTAGAAGCTACTGCGGTTTTGTCGCGCGACGAAGTTATTAAAATAAAAAATGATATTAGTTTATTTCTTTTAAAAATAAATATCAATAAATATGAATAAACAGAAATTGCAGTACATAGAACTTATAGGCCGCCGCATCGCAGAACTTCGCCGAGAGCGCGGTTTGTCTCCTTACAAATACTTGTACCGCGATAAAATCATTCGCGACAGTATTTTCAAATGCGACACAATCCGCGTTCCGTTTACTGTTGAAGTCGTTAAACAGGTAAAAGCCCCACTTACAAGTTTGCGGAATTTTCAGGTATGGTGCGGACGAATTTTGCTTGCAATCGCTTTACTTGTCGGATTGTACTTCGATTAAAGAAAATACTGTATCCTTAATTCTTAATATTCTTAATTAAAAAAATCTTTAGCTCTTGCGTATCGGCCTCTGAGGATACCTTCCCTGTCGACCAGAATGATGGTAGGTGTGCCAACAACTCCGTAATTGATGAAATTGACGCCATCGAAACCCTTGAAATCGCAAAAATTGTTTTTCCAGACAATCTTTTGTGCGGTTGCCGAAAAAGTGTCAATGCTGGTGTCAGCGGCAATTGAATACACGTCCATATGGTTATCCTGCATCAGGCTGTATTTTTCTATGATTTGGCGCAGTTCGTCGTGGCAAGTGCCGCAATTGCTGTCGTAGAAGACTATCAATGCGTTTTTTGGCATAATCGTGTCGTTGCCGTTGATTATTGCTGGGGCTATGTTGCCACGAATGGGAACGGCGTAACTGCTGCTGATTTCCGGCAGCAGACTCTCCATTGAATAACGGCTGAAGATGTCTATGAAACTTTGCATCAGCGCACGCTGCACGACGACGTCATCCACACGGGCAAGCATTTTTTTCGCGTCTGTAACCAGTGCGCTGTCGCCGAGCAGCATTGTCTGCTCAAACCACAAGCCAATAGCAGGAGTCCAGAAGCCGCTTGTGTAAAGGGCGTTGAAATTCAGCTTTTCGGTGATGAATTTCCGCTGCTCTGCCATGATTTCTGCTGGCTGTTGCCCCAGCACAACGCTGTTGCCCGTCATGTAGAGCAATATCTCCATCATTCGGGCGGCATACTTGTTGTTTGCTGCGATGTTGCCAAGCAGAGCGGCATATTCGGTTTGCAGCGATGCATTTTCCTCTTCGAGCGCTTTGTAGAATTTATCGGTTTTGCTGTAGTTTTCCATTTGGGAAAGCGCTCTGCCGTATTTTTCAACAATTCTGCGGTGTTTCGTAATGACTTGCATCAGTTCTTCGTTTTCAGACGAATGGTTGTAAGACACCTCCGTCATATCTTCCATCTCCTGCGAAAATACCGAAAAATTCTGCTCGCGGCAAACAATCATCATTCGCTCCCCTCTGCCTTGTATTTTCAGACGTGCTGCACCGCAATAGCCCGCTTTGCTCGCAGGTATGGAAATAACCGCCTTGCCCTCTTTGTCTATTCGGCCTGTGGCTACAGTATCTTCTTTTTCTCCTGCATAAAATACAAATGCATAACTGGTGTAAATTAAATTCGGCATATCCAGCGAAATGGTCTGCCCCCCTGCGTGCGCAGACAGAAAGCAAAAAATCAGCAACAACAGCGTTATTTTGACAGTTCCACAATTTTTTTTGTTTCTCATAGATTTCATATTATTTTATTTATTTATTCTTTATATGTTTTTTTTTGTTCTTACAACGTTTTTTTTAACCGTGCAAGTTCGGCTAAAGCAGTTTCGTATTCTTGAGTAAGTTTTTTACGTTCTTCACGTTCTTTCTCAAGTTCCTTAGTGAGTTTTTCACGTTCAATTCTGCCTTCTTCCCTACCTTCTTCCCGTCCTTCCATTCTACCTTCGTCTTTTGCGGTGGATATGGCGCTCAAAT
>JAITHZ010000284.1 GCA_031279795.1 Bacteroidales bacterium | reverse complement strand
TATTTAGAACTGCAGGGTCAGCAGGATAAAAACGACAGAAGTTCTATGACACATTTATTTGAAGCGATTAAAAAAATCGCAGAGGAAAACCCTGACGGGTTTACTGTCAAAATTCCTTCTTTGAGTCCCCTCCGAAAAGTGTTTTTTTGCAATTTAATCTTCATATTTACCTGATAATCAATGCTAATATTTTGGAGAAATGCCCAAAATGGACTTTTCGGAGGGGACTCTTCTTTGGAATTTCTAATAAGCGGCTATGTTGCCGCTTACAGCGAAACACAAAACTGCTTCGACGACGAAGGATTGAGAACAGTGCTTGAACACGCCACAACTCACGACAACATCGTGGACGGATGGCTCAACAAGCAAAACCGGCAATACTACTTCGACAGCAGCAAGATGTTTGAAACCAAAGAGGAAGCCATCGAATTTGGGCGCAAGCACAGGCAGATTGCCATTTTTGACCTGTACGCCTTCAGGGAAATCCGGTTGTAGAATGTGGGGAGGGGAAACTCCCCTCCCTTTTCAAAAAACGAACTTATTATGAAAGGAATTGAATTACTGCCTTTTCTCACCGATGAGCAAAAGGAACTGCTGGAAACGTCAGCACGGAACTACAAGCGTTTTGCACGGGTATATTTTCAGATACTCGAATTTTCGAGCAATACGGCAGTTGTTAAAGTTTGGCAGCTCGACAATCACACAGAACGCTATCTGACAGCAAAAGAACTTATTGAACGCACAAAAGAAGTGTTCGGAAGTGATGTGCTTCCTACCGAAATCAAGTTGCACATCCGCCCGATAGCTTTTGAAAAAGATGCATTGAAAGCGTTTACAGTAGAAACGGTCGAAGCAAAAATGTTGCAATTCGGATTAAAAACAAAAGACTTGGTAAAACTGCTTGATATTGACAAATCGTCGTTGAGTCAGCTTCTGAACAAAAAACGCGAATTTTCGCGCTCAAGCAAGGCAATGTTCTACTATTTTTTTAAAAGCCTTTTGTGACATGTAGCGCGGGATTTTTTTGCTCAAAAAACTTAGTCACAACTACCTGCTTTATACGCCCGTCGTAAAAGTGTACTTCACACCTACGGTGGGCGTTGCTGTTTTATCACAATTCTTTATTTGATTACCCGACCCGCAGCCGGTTAAAAAACATATTGCGTCTGTATTTTTTGTCTTTTAAGTACATAACATAACAGCGCTAATTACCTTTGCAGCAAATAAGTATTTACGGAAAATTTAACCGAACGACTTATTTTTTTTGAAAGAGTCTGTATGAATTAGGAATTAGAGCATCGAAGGGGTAATGAGGTTTGTTTGTTGACATGTTGAAAACTTTTTTTGACAATACCCTATTTTTCCGCTACTTTTGTAGAGAAATTTATGAAAAAAAATAACAGTTCAGATATGGAATCATTTGTTCATCTTCATGTACACTCTTATTATTCAATCCTCGACGGTCAGGCGAGCATTCAGTCGCTGGTAGACAAGGCATATAAATGCGGCATGCGGGCTATTGCACTTACCGATCATGGCAACATGTACGGAATCAAGGACTTTTTCGATTATGTTGAGAAGAAAAATAAAAAACTCATAGCGGAAACGTCAGAAAAACTGGAAGAACTCAAAAGAAACGACCAGCCCGACGCGTCAAAAATAGCCCAGTTAGAACAGGAATTAGAAGAGAAAAAAGCCCATCCATTTAAGCCGATTATAGGATGCGAAGCTTATGTCGCTCGAAATGGCCGTCATCAGAAGGCAGGAAAAGACGATTTAAGCGGTTATCATCTGGTGCTGCTCGCCAAAAACAAAAAAGGTTATCATAATCTTATCAAACTGGTTTCTTTGGGATTTATAGAAGGTTTCTACGGACGACCACGCATTGACAAAGCATTACTCGAAAAATATCACGAGGGGTTGATTGTTGCATCGGCCTGTCTCGGTGGCGAAATTCCGCGACTGATTGCTGCCGGACGGATTGACGATGCAGAAAAAGCAGTATGCTGGTATAAAAATCTTTTTGGCGACGATTATTATCTCGAACTTCAGCGGCATGAGACATACGACCCCACAGCAGCACAAGATGTGTATCCCAAACAGGTGGAAGTGAACAAGGTAATGATTCAACTGGCTGAAAAACACCAAATAAAACTCATCGCAACCAACGACGTTCATTTTGCTAACCAGGAAGATGCCGAAGCCCACGACCGTCTGATTTGCTTAGTCACCAACGCCGATATAGACGACCCGACCCGCATGCGCTACACCAAGCAGGAATGGCTGAAAACGCCCGACGAGATGCGCAGTATATTTCCCGACATGCATCACGCGCTGGAAAATACAAAGGAAATTGCAGACAAGGTTGAGTTTTACGACATCAACAGTAAACCCATCATGCCAACCTTCCCACTGCCCGAAGGATATACCAACGACGACGACTACTTAAAATACCTCACTTACCAAGGCGCTAAAAAACGATATGGTGAAACTCTAACGCCAGAAATACAGGAACGTATTGATTTTGAGTTAAATGTAATAAAAAACATGGGCTTCCCCGGATACTTTCTTATTGTACAGGACTTCATTCGCGCTGCAAGAGAAAATGGAACGTCCATAGGACCTGGGCGAGGTTCAGCGGCAGGCTCTGTTGTTGCTTACTGTTTGAAAATAACCGATATAGATCCAATAAAATACGATCTGCTCTTTGAACGCTTCCTGAATCCAGACCGTATTTCCATGCCCGATATCGACATTGATTTCGACGATGACGGACGCGGCGATGTGCTTCGCTGGGTAATGGAAAAATATGGAAAAGAAAAAGTGGCTCACATCGTAACGTTTGGTACAATGGCAGCCAAGTCGTCGATAAAGGATGTTGCCCGCATTCAAAAATTACCGCTGACAGAATCGAATCGGCTGGCGAAATTAGTTCCTGATAAAATACCCGAAAAAAAACTTACACTTAAAAACGCCATTGATTATGTACCTGAACTGAAAACGGCAGTCGAATCGTCTGACCCGCTGGTGCGCGAAACCCTCAAGTACGCGCAAATGCTGGAAGGTACGATTCGAAACACTGGAGTTCATGCATGCGGCGTCATTATCGGACGAGACGATTTGACCAATTACATCCCGATTGCAGTGACAGAAGATAAAGAATCGGGCGAAAAAGTAATTGTTTCGCAATACGAAGGCACTAAAATCGAAGATGTTGGCATGTTGAAAATGGACTTTTTGGGATTGAAAACCCTGTCGATCATCAAAGATGCAATCGAAAATGTTAAAAATACGACAGGGAAAACAATTGACTTTTCAAATATGGAAAGCATCATTTACGACAAAAAGACATACGAACTCTACAGTGCAGGCAATACCGTCGGGACATTCCAGTTTGAATCGGCAGGAATGCAAAAACACCTGAAAGAATTGCAGCCGACAGTTTTCAACGATCTGATTGCCATGAACGCGCTTTACCGTCCAGGGCCAATGGATTCCATACCGTCTTTCATCGCCCGAAAACACGGGCGGGAGAAAATTGGTTACGATCTTCCAGAAATGGAACGTTATTTGAAAGACACTTACGGCATCACAGTCTATCAAGAACAAGTGATGCTACTGTCGCGACAACTGGCAAATTTCACGCGCGGCGAATCGGATAATTTGCGTAAGGCAATGGGTAAGAAACTGAAAGACAAAATGGACGAGCTGAAAAGCAAATTCATTGCCGGCGCAAAAGCAAACGGTTACGCCACCCAAATCTGTGAAAAAATATGGGCAGACTGGGAAAAATTCGCATCCTACGGCTTCAACAAATGCCATGCTGCCTGTTACACATGGGTGGCCTTCCAGACAGCCTACCTGAAAGCCAATTATCCGTCGGAATACATGGCTGCCTTGCTGAGCCGCAATCTGTCGAACATCACAGAAATCACAAAATTCATGGACGAATGTAAACGCATGAATATTCAGGTATTAGGCCCTGATGTGAATGAAAGTCTTTTCAAATTTTCTGTCAATAAAAACGCCGACATTCGCTTTGGTCTGGGCGCCATTAAAGGCGTTGGGGAAAATGCAGTAGAGGCAATTATCTCCGAACGAAAAAAAAACGGGTCTTTTAAGGGAATTTTTGATTTCGTCGAACGGGTAAACCTCGCCGCCTGCAACAAAAGAAACATCGAAGCAATGGCAATCGGCGGTGCATTCGACAATTTCCCTGAATTGAAGCGGGAACAGTACTTTGCCCAAGTAAAAGACGAAACTTATGCCGATGTATTGATTCGCTACGGTAATAAATTTCAGCAAGATAAACGCGAAAACATGCACTCGCTCTTCGGCGGGGAAAACTGCATTTCCGTTGTACATCCGTCTGTTCCCCCGCTGCAGGAATGGAGCGACATCGAACGACTGAACAAGGAACGCGAACTGGTGGGCATTTACCTTTCGTCTCATCCACTGGATAAATATTACGTTGCACTGACGTATGGCTGTAATACACAAATGATTGATTTTGAAGAACCAAAAAATCTCTACAATAAAAACCTGACTTTCGGCGGCATTGTCACCAGCGTGAGGCTTGGAAAAACAAAAACAGGAAAAGATTATGCCTTCGCCAAAGTCGAAGATTATTCTGGCAGTTGGGAAGTACCGTTTTTTGGCGATAAATACACTCAGTTCCGCAACTACTTATATCAAGGTTACCTGCTGAGCTTCAAAGGAAAATATCAGCCACGCTATTTTTACAAAAAAGAACAGGACAAAAAAACGGAACCTGAACTGGAACTTGCTGTCACTTCCATCAAGATGTTGGACGAAGTGCATGAAAAAATGATTGACAAAATTACACTAACCATTCCATTGAAATCTATTAAGTCACAATTAATTGATGAATTATCAACACTGTTTGAAGAAAAAGGCAACGCATCGCTCTGCTTCAGGATTACTGATTTGAAAACGAGTATGAAAGTCCACCTCCTTTCGCGAGCCAAAAAAGTACGCACGACTAAAGAGATTATCGAATACCTGAACGAAAGAGCAGATATTGCATTTTCGGTAAATTGAACAAAGCTTTGGTGAGGAGAATGAATTACAAAATACCGGACTTTGTTTTTCAATGAACAAAGTCCGGTAATTATTTTATAAGTTATGAATTATTAAGTCTTTATTGTGGAGTATAGCGGACTCGAACCGCTCACCTCAACACTGCCAGTGTTGCGCTCTAGCCAGATGAGCTAATACCCCGTAAATTTTTTCGGCTGCAAATATACGGATTTATTTTTATTTACTACCT